>CAJLYO010000001.1 GCA_905210885.1 uncultured Eubacteriales bacterium
TCGTCCGTTATAATATTTCTGCTTATTTCCAAAAATGCTCTCGCATTTGCCGAGGGTATGGTATATTCCGCAATGCCGGCAGATGTTTCCGCAAAAGCCGCGGTGAAAAAAATAGCGGAGCGGCTTACGGCGCTTTCAAAGTCTTTTTTTGAAATGGCGGAGGATTTCGGAAAAAACATGCCGGGAAAAATTCCGGATAACACAAATGATATAATGGTTTTGTACGACAAGACGGCAGATAAGGTGTGCCGCCGATGCGGAATGAAATTTATATGCTGGGAAAAGGAGTTTAACTCAACCTACGACAGACTTATGCATCTTAATCCGGTGCTTGCGGAAAAAGGCTCGGTCGAGGTTTCGGACGTGCCGCAGCCTTTTAGGGTAAAGTGCATTAAGCTTGAATATTTTCTTCAGGTTTTAAACAAGTATTATGCGCGCTACCGCCTGGATAATATGTGGGTAAAGCAGGTGGAAGCCGGAAAACAGCTTGTTTCGCGGCATTTGTACGGCATTTCCGAAATAATGTCGGACTTTGCGGAGGAAACAAAAAACCAGCTTGACTTTGTGCCGAATCCGGATAATATTTTATATCTTGCTCTGCGTAAGCATGATATAAAGTGCACAAGCGTGGGCAGTGTTAAAAACGAGCTTGGTCAGACGGAGGTAACCGTGCGTACACATGTAAGTCATATGTACAAGGAAAAAATCGAGGATATAACGTCCCAGATAATGGGCAGACGTTTTTATGCGGCGAAGGTTCATGTATCGGACGACGGAGAAAAGGCAACGGTGCAGCTTGCGGAGCGAGAGCGGTTTAAGGTTACGGCAGGTGGCGCCGTGCGCACAAAGGACGGCAGTAAAAGCTGCGGTGACAGCTGTCGTCAGCAAAAAATAGGGCATAACAGGCATATTGCGATTTTAAGCGACGGTATGGGCAGCGGCGAAAACGCCAAAAGGCAGTCAAACTACGCGGTTGAAGTAATGCTGAGGCTGCTTTCCTGCGGTTTTGACAGGGAATGTGCGGTGAAAATAATGAACCTGTCATTATATCTCAGGCAAAGCGAGGAAAGTTTTGCAACGGTTGACGCCGCCGTTATAGATTTGTTTGAGGGAAACGCAGATTTTATAAAAATAGGCGCTGCCGCCTCTTATATAAAAAGCGGTGGAAAGATAAGATGTATAACCTCAAATTCTCTGCCTGCCGGTATGCTTACGGACATAACGCCGTGCACCGAGCGCGTGAAAATAGTGCCCGGCGATATTATAGTTATGGCAAGCGACGGAATATGCGGCGCCGAGCCGGAGTGGCTGCCCGATTATATTAAAGACTGCAGCGCGGAAAATCCACAAATTCTTGCCGATAATATATTAAAGGAAGCGGTTTTGAGAAACGACTATACCGCGTCTGACGATATGACCGTTATGACACTGTTGATAGAGGAGGAAATAGCGTAGCCCGGTTTCTGCCGGGCTTTTTTTATGTATTGTTCATTTCATCGCGCAAAAGTTCAAGAGCCTTTTTCTCTATTCTGGAGATGTATGAACGGGAAATGCCCAAAGCATGTGCCACCTCGCGCTGTGTCATTTCGTCTGTTCCGAAAAGTCCGTACCGCATTATAATTATCCGCTTTTCTCTTGGGGACAAAACCTTTTCTATGGTGCGGTACAGCTTTGTAACCTGCATTTTATTGTCTATGCTTTCAAAAACCTCGTCGTCGCTGTTGTACAAAATGCTGTTAAAGGTTATCTGATTGCCTTCAAAGTCAACGCCTATTGGTTCGTCAATGGAAACCTCGTTTTTCGTCTTTTTGGACGCGCGTATACACATTAAAATCTCATTTTCGATACAGCGCGATATGTATGTGGAAAGCTTTGCCCCTTTTTTTACGTCAAAGCTTGTAATACCTTTTATAAGCCCTATTGTGCCGATTGAAATAAGGTCATCTGTTTCCTTACCGGAAACGGTGTATTTTTTAGCAATATGTGCCACAAGGCGCAGATTGTGTTCAATCAGCTTATCCTTTGCCTCGGCGTCACCTTCGGAATAACGGATTAAAAGCTCCTGTTCCTCTTTTTTTGAAAGAGGTTTGGGAAACGAATTTATTGCGGAAACATAGGACAGCAGCGCGAAAAATTGCTGCAAAAGCATATAAATAAACATAAAAAACACCCCTGTATATCAATGATATAGATGTACAAGGGTGAAATATGACAAAATTTCTTTTATTTTGAAAGGAAAAACAACGCCAGTGTTCCGGGCCCTGAGTGACAGCCCACGGTTGAACCGGTGTAGCTTACGATAAACTCGCTGCAGCCGTACATTTCGCTCATGTGCCTTTTAAGCTCTTCGGCGTCATCTATGCAGTCGCCGTGACATATGCCGATTGTCTGTTTATCAAGGTCGTAACCGCGGATTCCGGCAATTTCCGCAAGACGTTTTATTGACGTTTTTCTGCCGCGCACCTTTTCGATGGGTATTAGTTTTCCCTCATCGTCAACGTGCAGAATCGGTTTGATTCCCAAAACTCCGCCTATTATGGCAGCGGTTTTTGAAACTCTGCCGCCTCTGTGGAGATATTTTAAGTCGTCAACGGTGAATACATGCTCAAGATTATAGCTGTTTTGCTCTGCGGCGGCGATAACCTCGTCCTTTGACGCTCCGTCACGCTGCATGCAAAGAGCCTTATAAACCACAAGTCCCATGCCGGTTGACGCGCATTTTGTGTCAACTATTGAAATATCAAAATCGGGATATTTCTCCAAAATCTGGTCGCGGGCGGTGCATGCGGAATTGTACGTTCCCGAAAGACCCGAGGAGAACGCAAGATATACAAGGGGTGTGCCCTCCTTTGCATATTCCTCAAAAACATCGTAAAACTCTCCCGCAGAAACCTGGGAGGTTTTAAAAATTTCCCCGGCTCTCATTCTGTCGAAAATTTCTTTCGGCTGTATGTCACAGTCCTTGATTTCGGTGCCGTCAGCCGTAACAACGGTAAGAGGCAGCACGCGAAGGTTAAATTCCCTGCGGATTTCAACCGGTAAATCCGAGGAGCTGTCGGTGATTATAGCATATGTCATATTACCATTTTCCTTCCATTATATTATGTTTCCATTATAACAGGCAAAATCATCGGTTTTCTCTTTGTTTTCGTGTAAAGGAAGTCGCTGATTTTACTCTTAACCTGCATTTTTATTGTGTTCCAGTCCGTTATGCCCTTTTCATGACAGTCGTCAAGGGTTTTGCGTGCACAGCGGCGAATTTCTTCTATTAAGTCCTCGCTTTCGCGCATGTACACAAATCCGCGGGAGATAATGTCGGGGCCGGAAACGATATCCTTGCTTTCGCAGGACAGGGTAACCACTACCACGATAAGTCCGTCTTCTGCAAGATGCTTTCTGTCGCGAAGTACGATATTTCCCACATCGCCCACACCCAGACCGTCAACAAGTATCGGTCCTGCCTGAACTGAGCCGTTTTTGCGGCAGCTGTCTTTTCCCACTTCAAGCACATCGCCTATGCCGAGAATGTGTATGTTTTTCTCGCTTATTCCCATAGACAGCGCAAGCTTTGCATGCTGCATAAGGTGGCGGAATTCGCCGTGAACCGGGATAAAGTATTTGGGTTTTGCAAGGCTTAATATAAGCTTAAGTTCCTCGCGGCAGGCATGCCCCGAAACGTGAATATCCGCCAGGGATTCATAAATAACCTCCGCGCCGAGCTTGAAAAGCTGATTTATAACGCGTGAAACGGTTTTTTCGTTTCCCGGGATAGGCGTTGCGGAAATAATAACCGTGTCGCCGTGAGTTATCGAAACCTTTTTGTGGTCCGAAAACGCCATTCTGGTAAGGGCGCTCATTGCCTCGCCCTGGCTTCCGGTAGTGATTATAACGAGCTTTTCCGAAGGATATTTGTTTATTTCGTCTATGTCAATAAGAGTGTTTTTCGGTACCTTCATATAACCAAGCTCAATTGCCACGTTTATGGCGTTAATCATGCTTCTGCCGGAAATGGCAACTTTTCTTTTGTACGCATATGCCGCATTTATAATCTGCTGAACCCTGTGCACGTTCGAGGCAAAGGTTGCAACGATTATGCGGCGTTTCTGATTGCTGCGGAACAGTTCGTCAAATGTCACACCTACGGTGCGTTCGCTCATTGTGTAGCCGGGACGCTCGATATTTGTGCTTTCGGAAAGCATAACCAGTATGCCCTCTTTGCCCAGCTCTCCGATGCGCGCAAGATCCATCATTTCGCCGTCTATGGGCGTGGGATCTATTTTAAAGTCCCCGGTATGAAGGATTATTCCGGCAGGGGTGTGCAATGCGACCGCCACCGAGCCGGGAATGCTGTGGTTGCTCCTGATAAATTCAACCTTGAAGCAGCCTACAGGCACCGTTTCGCCGGGATTTACCGTGTGCAGCTTTGACTTGTTTAAAAGTCCGTGCTCCTTAAGCTTATTGCTTACAAGACCCAGCGTGAAGCTTGTGCCGTAGATAGGAACATCGATATCCCTTAAAAGGTACGGCAGTGCGCCGATATGGTCCTCATGCCCGTGAGTAAGCACGATTCCCCTTATCCTTTCACGGTTCTTAACGAGATAGGTCATATCGGGTATAACGATATCAACCCCCAGCATCTCGTCGTCCGGAAATGCAAGACCGCAGTCGATAATGACGATTTCCTTTCCGTACTCAAAAACAGTAATGTTTTTGCCGATTTCGTCAAGACCGCCAAGCGGTATGATTTTCAATTTTGATTTTTTTGTCACTTTTTAACCTCCGTTTTTTCCAAACCGTCTGTACGGTTTAATTTTATTTCCGATCACTTTATTGGTGAAAAATTAACTGAAACGGCCTTTGCCGTCTCAACCGAAATAAACTATTATACAGTATAACACATTTTTGCAATATATGCAAGTTTTATTTTCCCAAAAGCTCAAGCAGTTTGAATTTGAACTTATATTTTATGCTGTCGTCGCTGTTTGTCACAATGTTGTATTCCTCGTCCGTAAGTACGTTTTTAAGCTTTTGGCGGCTTGCATCGCCGAATTTTTCAAAGCAAAGCTGAGGGTACAAAACACACCACCAGTTTTTTCCCTCACCCGAGCCTATGACAACGCGCAATGCGTAATATTCCCCCGCCGGAAGCTTTGAGGCTCCGTATGATTTTGTGGGAAAGTCAAACCCTCCCGTCATACAGTTTACGCTGTAGTTACAGCCTTTATCCGAAATAACGTTTTGGGCGGCTTTTTTTATGCCGGGTAAGTTCTCATTTATTATTCTTTTTGTTTCCGAAACGCTTTTTGCGTTTTCAAGCTTGTCCGATAAAAAATCCGCAACGCCGTCACGCACGGAAAGCTTTAAATTCTGATCCGCCTCGCTGTCGCTGTTTGCGATAACGTGCAGACGTACAACCGACGAGGCAATGTCGGCGTGAACCTTGTTTGAATAACTGTTTGCGCATCCCAAAACCGCGATGCCGATAAGCAGTGATAAAAGAAGTTTTTTTATAAAAGGCGTTTCAAGTAAATCTTCCGTGTAAACCATTGTTTTCCCCTCCTGTATATTTATTATTAACAAAGGTTACAGTATATAAACATTTTTAGCCAAGTCATTGACTTTATTTTTTTGATACTGTATAATTATTGTAATAAGATTTCGGAGGTTGGAGTTTGCGTATGCAAAGCACTGCAAAAAGAATTGAATATCTTGATTTCGTGCGCATATTTGCAATGCTTTCGGTGATACTTCTGCACTGCATATGCGATTATAACAGCGACGGTGCGGCGTTTGGCAGACCGCTGTGGTATTTAACATGCGTTTTAAATGAAATCACACGCGTGGGTGTGCCGCTGTTTTTCATGACAAGCGGTGCTTTAATGCTTGAGGGGCGCACCTCCGATTTAGGCAGGTTTTACAAAAGCAGGTTTTTAAAAATACTTCCGAAATTTGCGGTGTACACCATTTTGTACTATGTTTTTTTCAGCGTGTTAAACGGTGAAAAAATATTTGATTTTCGTTTTGTGTCCCAGGTGTTAAATTCCGGAACGGCGTATCATCTGTGGTATATGTATTCTCTTTGCGCAATTTATCTGCTTATGCCGTTTTTCGGCGCGGCGGCGGAGAAATTCGGGCGCGGCGGAATTTTTATACTGCTGTGTCTTATAGTTTTTCAGACCGGGCTTAAGCCGGTTATAAATATATTTGCGCAGGGAAAGATTTACATTTACCTTTGCGAGGACGGTGTTTTGGGCTATACCGGTTACGTTTTGCTGGGATACATACTTTCAAAAACAGAATTTACAAGGTTTAAAAGATATGCTTTGTATTTTGCGGCGGCTGTGTGCACGGCTGTGTTTGCCGCTGCAAACGCGGGCTTTGCCATGACCGGAGAAGGGTTTCCCTTTAATTTCGGCTACGGAATAAACCATTACATAGAGGCTGCGGCGGTGTTTGTGCTGCTGAAATACGCACCGCTGCCGGGCGGAAAGCTTGCCGGACTTCTTTCAAAAACGGTTTTTGACGTGTATTTTATACATGTTTTGCTGATAGAGCTTTTTAAGCTTTGGTTTTTAAACCGCGTAAATTTAACGCCGTCGGCATACATGCTTTTAATGCTTGTGTTTACGGTGGTTTTCGGGTTCGGATTCGGAATAATTGTTTTGAAATTAAAGGAGTTTATAAATGAAAAGAACGTATAAGTCAACGCGCCGCGCGTGTTATGTGGGCTATCTTGTCCAGGCGGTTGTAAACAACCTTTCGCCGGTGTTTTTTGTAATATATCAAAGGGAATACGGCGTTTCCTATTCTCTTTTAAGCTGTCTTATAATAATGAATTTTATAACGCAGCTTATAGTTGACATTTTGTGCATACATTTCGTGAATAAATTCGGACAGCGCCGATGCGTTGTTGCGGCGCATATTATCAACGCATGTGGTCTTGTAATGCTTGGCGTCCTGCCATCGGTAATGCCTGTTCCATTTGCGGGACTTGTGATTGCAACGGTGTTTTGCGCGGTGGGCAGCGGTATAATCGAGGTTATAATTTCTCCTGTTGTGTCCGCACTGCCCAGCGACAACAAGACCGGGGACATGAGCCTTCTGCACTCGTTTTACTGCTGGGGTCAGCTTATTGTGGTGCTTTCTACGACGCTGCTTTTGGCACTGGGCGTTTCATGGCACATTATATGCCTTTTGTGGGCGGTTTTGCCTGTTGTAAATACCTTTAACTTTCTTACCGTGCCTATTGTTGAAACGGAGGAGGAAGAAACCGCCGGCGGATTTTCTCTGTTTAAGTCGGGAATGTTTATCTGCTTTGCGGTTTTAATGATGAGCGCCGGTGCAAGCGAGCTTGCACTCAGCCAGTGGGCATCGCTGTTTATCGAAACAAGCCTTAAAATTCCCAAGGCTATGGGGGATATTATGGGACCGTGCATGTTTGCTCTGTTTATGGGCATGGGCAGAGTGCTGTTCGGCTTGTACGGCGAAAAGCTTAAGGTTAACCGTGTGCTTTTTGTATGCGCTGCCGCATGCTTTGTTTCATATATTATGGCGTCGATGTCTGAAGTGCCGGTTATGTCGCTTATTGCCTGCGCATTGTGCGGTTTTTCCGTGAGCGTTATGTGGCCGGGAGTTTTAAGCAGTGCGGCACATACCCATTTCGGCGGTTCTACAGCGCTTTTTGCCCTGCTTGCCTTATTCGGCGACAGCGGCTGCACCGCAGGTCCCGCCCTTGCCGGATTTTTATCCGACATAGCCGAAAATTCCGCAAAAATCGGAATGAGCGGACTGCGTTTCGGACTTTTGGGCGCTTCCGTATTTCCTGTGATAATGATGGTAACCCTTGGCGTAATATCGCTTAAGGGCAAGACCGGGGAGTGATTTGAATGAAAAAATTGGTTTGCCTGATATTTTCTTTAATACTGATTTTGCCGTCGGGGGTGTGTTTTGCGTTTCCGGAGATTAAGGCGGACTGCGCCATAGTTGCACTGACGGACGGACAGCAGATTGTGTATTCCAAAAATCCGGAAAAGAAAATATCTCCCTCCGGGCTTACAAAGCTTTTTGCCGCTCTTACCGCTTATGACCTAAAGGACATAAACGAAACGGTAATTGTGGACGAAAATATTACCGAATATGTTTCGCCTTACGAAATTTCCGCACGGCTTCAGCCGGGTGAGATGCTTAGTCTTTATGACCTTTTGGGCGCTTTGGTTGTGGGGTCGGCAAACGATGCCGCGTATCAGACCGCAATAACGTGCAGCGGCTCTGAGGAGGCGTTTGTTGAAAAGATGAACGCGAAGGCAAAGGCGCTGGGGCTTAAGAATACCAGGTTTACCAATGTGACCGGTTTTTATGACGAAAATCAGTATGTCTGCGCTTCGGACATGCTTACGGTTTACAGAAAAATTTACGAAAACGAGGCGTTAAAAAAGCTGGTAAACCGCAGAAGCTGGGTTATCGAGCCTACAAACGTTTCAAAAAGGCGCACATTCTGGTCGAATAATCACTTGATTAACACATATTATGAAACAAAATATTTCTACAGTTACGCCGCAAGCGGAAAGATAAGCTCGTCATCGGAGGGTGGCTGTTCCGCTGTTACAACCGCGTCAAAGGGCGGAATGAATCTTATGTGCATTATACTTAATTCTCCTCTTGACAGCGGTATAAATTATTCGCTTGTGGATTCAAAAAATCTTTACGAATACGTGTTTGAAAACTACACACCGGTAACCGTTGTTAAGGAAAACGAGCTTATGTGCGAGTCAAAGCTTAAAAATGCATCGGGAGCATCATACGTGCTTGTCAACGCGAAAACTCAGCTTAAGGGTATCGTGAAAAAGGGTGACGGCACGGACAAAATCGAAAAAAAACTTAATATACCCGAGGCTTTAAGCGCGCCTCTTGAAAAGGGGCAGAAGGTAGGTACCGCAAGTTTTTCCTATGACGGCAACACTGTGGGGTCGGTTAATTTAACGGTAGGCGATGATATAAGCTTTAACCCGGTTAAGTATGCGTTTAACGGAGTCGGCTGGTTTTTCGGTTTAAAAATAGTGCGGACGGTTATTGCGGTGGTTGTATTATTGTTTATCATACTTGCCGCGTCATTTGTATATTATGTAAATAAGGCGCAGAAAAAGCGTGTAAAACGGAGGAACAGAAAATGATAACATTCTTTGAACAGATTGTAAGCGCTTTTAAATTTATAAGAATACAGGACTATATCGATATTTTGGTTGTTGCCTTCTGCATTTATCAGGGTATTAAGCTTGTTAAGGAAACACGGGCGGTTCAGCTTATAAAGGGTATACTTATCCTTGTTGTCGCGCTGCAGCTTAGCTCATGGTTCGGACTTCATATGGTAAATTATATTCTGATAAACACAATGCAGGTTGGCGTAATCGCTATTATTATCGTGTTTCAGCCCGAACTTCGCCGGGCTTTGGAGCAAATGGGCAGAAGTAAATTCAGCACGCTTTTTACAGGCGTTGACGTTAACTCTCCGGAGATGCTCCAAAAGACCGCTCAGAGCATATGCGACGCGGCGCAGTCAATGTCAAAAAACCGCGTGGGTGCTTTGATTGTGTGGGAGCGCAGAACAAAAATCGGCGATATAATAAGGACCGGTGTGGATTTGGAGGCGGCTGTAAGTCCGGAGCTTTTGGTTAATATTTTCGTCCCAAACACTCCTCTTCATGACGGAGCGGTGGTTATACGGGAAAACAGAATCGCGGCGGCGGCGTGTTTTCTGCCCCTCACCCAAAAGCAGGATTTAAGCATTGAGCTTGGAACGCGTCACCGTGCGGCACTGGGTATTTCCGAGGCGTCTGACGCGGCGGTTGTGGTTGTGTCGGAGGAAACGGGTAAAATTTCCCTTGCCCTTGACGGCTCGCTTACAAGAAATTTAACTGTTGAATCCCTTAAAAAAGCACTGGTTAAAATAATGTCGCCGGACAGCGTTACGGAAACAAGAAATCGCCTTAAGTTCTGGAAGGGGCTGAAAAAATGAAAAAGTTCTTTACTACCGATATTCCTACAAAGCTGTTGTCTTTGGGTATTGCCGTTGTTTTATGGGTGTATCTTGTGGTGCTTTTAAATCCGCAGATTGAAACCACGTTTGCAAATATTCCCATAACATATTCCGACCATGCAAAGCTTTCGCAAAACGGTTATGTTATAACAAGCGAAACGGTTGAAAGCATTAATTTAAAGCTGCGCGGTTCGCGTAATATGCTGTCTAATGTTAATAAAAACAACATTTCCGCGTATATTGACCTTTCGGGCTGTGCCGCGTCTGGCACATATTCGCTGCCTATTCATGTCCGTCTGCCTTATGACGAGCTTGCGATTATTGATAAAAATCCGTATAATGTAAATATCGTTGTGGATAAGGTTATAAGCCGCGAATTTGATATTGAGGTTATAACAAGCGGCGAGCCGAAAAGCGGCGTTCATATGGACAGCGCCAAGGCAAAGCTTGCGTCCGTAACGGTTTCCGGACCGTCCGAGATTGTAAAAAGCATTGATAAAGCGGTGGTTTATGCCGATGTGGGCGGAATTTCCGAAAGCAAAACGATTTCATCGGAAATCAAGATTTTAAACAGCCGCGGTGAGGACGTTAAAAGCGAATTTTTGACTGTCAGCGCGTCAAAAACCGACGTTGCATGCACTGTTTTGCTTGAAAAAACCGTCCCGGTTTCACTGGACGGAATATCCGTTCCGGAAGGATATGAAATTCACTCCGCTCTGCCTCAGACTGTTACCGTTATAGGGCAGAAGGAGGTTTTGGAAACTATTGACGAAGTTAAAGCCGCCGATTATACCTTTACCGAGGAAAATACCGAGGTGACAAAAATTCCTCTTGTTTTCCCCAACGGCGTAACTTCGGAAACGGAAACGGTTGACGTGGTTATAAAACGAAGCGAGGCACAGGGGGAAAACGATGACGTTAACGGTTAATAACATTTCCATGCCCATTGACAGCACACCTGAGGACGCAAAAGCGGAGGCTGTCAGACGGTGCGGAATTGAAAAAGAAAAAATCACCGGTGTGCATATAAAAAAACGCTCGGTTGACGCACGGCGCGGAACCGTTAATTTCGTGTATTCCGTTTTAATTGAGTACGGTCCGGCGGAAGAAAAGACGAAGACGCCCGTTTTCGGCACGAAAAAGCAGGAACACGGTATCGTGGTTATCGGCAGCGGCCCTGCAGGGCTTTTTTGTGCATACACTCTGGCACAAAACGGTTACGCTCCCCTTCTTTTGGAGCGCGGTGCCGACATGAGCCGCCGCACGGCGGACGTTGCCGGATTTTATTCCGGTGGAAATCTTAACGAAAATTCAAATATTCAGTTCGGTGAGGGCGGCGCCGGTACGTTTTCCGACGGAAAGCTTACCACAAGGGTGAATGACGAAAGATGCGATACGGTTTTGCGGATTTTTGTTGACAACGGTGCAAAAGACGAAATACTCTACGACAGTAAGCCGCACGTGGGCACCGATATGCTGAAAGATATTGTTGTCAGCATGAGAAAGACAATAATTAAAAACGGCGGTGAGGTTCGTTTCAATACCGCCGTGACGGATATAAAAACCGAAAACGGAAAGCTTCGCGCGGTTGTTGCGGATGGCTGTGAAATTCCGTGCGACAAGGCGGTTTTTGCCGTCGGTCATTCGGCGAGGGATACCTATGAAATGCTGTACTCAAAAGGTGCGGCGATGACACCCAAGGCATTTGCCATGGGATACAGGATAGAGCATAAGCGTGAATTTATAGATGTTGCGCAGTACGGAAAATTCGCCGGTCATAAAAACCTCGGCGCGGCGGACTACCGTCTTACTTATAACGAGCTGGGCAGAAGCTGTTTTTCCTTTTGCATGTGCCCCGGCGGTTTTGTTGTTGCGGCGGCATCGGAGCACGGCGGCATTGCGGTTAACGGTATGAGCGAAAACAGCAGAAACGGTGAAAATTCCAACAGTGCAATCGTTGCGCAGATAACGCCGGAGGATTTTGACGGCATTTTCGGCGGAATGGAACTTCAGCGAAAATGCGAGCGTGCGGCATATGACATTACCGGTTCATATACAGCACCGGCGCAAAATTCCGCTGATTTTATAAACGGTGTCAAAAGCACACGGCTTTTGCATGTTAAACCCACCTATCCTTTGGGGTGCGAGCCGTGGTCACTTAAAGGACTGCTCCCAAAATCCGCAGGCGCGGTAATTGCCCGGGGTCTTAAAAGCTTTGACAGAAAAATCAAAGGATTTTCCGAAAACGGCGTGCTCACAGGGGTTGAAACGCGTACCTCCGCGCCGGTCAGAATTTTGAGAAATGAGAATATGGAAAGCATAACGATTAAAAATCTTATGCCCATAGGCGAAGGGGCGGGCTATGCCGGAGGAATAATGAGCGCGGCTGTTGACGGAATAAAGGCGGCAGGCAGTATAATGAGCGAATTTTGCCTGAGATGTTGACAAAACGCAAAAAAGAATGTATAATGAACTTAAAGATGGCAAGACCTCAAACGGTTATGCCACAAAGTGAACTACTTTAGCAGTAGCCGCCTGTGTCAGAGGCGGCTACTGTACTTTTACTGAGCAAATAATTATCACGAGGATAACCGTAAAAACCGAAATAATCAGTTTTTTTGCCATATGTACAATGCTTACTTTTCATAAGCATTCCCCCTTTCATAAACTCGGCATGTGCCTGTGAATATAAAAGCGGGCTTCACCGCCGGTGTAAACAACGTTAAGAAATCTTGCCTATTCGGTATTATGCACCATAATTTTACTTTTTTCAAGTATTTTTGCAGTAATGTTTAACTTGCACTCCATAAAATATTAAAAAATTTGTAAAAACTATTGCATTATTTCTTTCTTTTATGTATAATTAATGTATTATGTATATGGAGGTTTGGGAATGTTTAATGAGTTTATAGCATATGCTGCTCCGGTGGCCGACGCTGCCGCACAGACAGGCGAAGTGAGCACAGCTGCCGCTTTGGCTGCAAATATTCTTCCCTTTGCCGTGCTGATTCTTTTCTTCTGGTTGTTTATTATAAGACCCCAGAGAAAAAGAGAAAAGCAGACAAGAGAAATGCTTGCCGCGCTGAAAGTTGGGGATAAAATCACGACAATCGGCGGAATTGTGGGCAAGGTTGCAAGAATTAAGGATGACACCGTTACAATCGAAACAGGTGCGGACAAGGTTAAAATTGTTTTCGAGCGCAAGGCGATTGCCTCGGTTGAACAAAAAATTTCTGACTGACATATTTAAACACCCCTTTGAATATCTATTTACAAAGGCTTTATTCGGAGGGTGTTTTATATGGATACAAATACCGTTGTAAAAGAAAACAAAAGCGTGCTGCCTTCGGCGCTGTGCGTCATTGTCAATGTGGCGGTGACATATGCCGTTATGCTTGTGTGCCTTTTTGTTTTCGCGTTAATCGTTACATATACCGATTTCCCGGAGGAATTTGTCTCCGCGGTGGTGCTGGTTATGACGGTTATAAGCATTATGCTGTCCGGAATACTTACGGCGCGCAAAAGCGGCAGAAAAGGCTGGCTTTGCGGCGCTGTTTCCGGTGTGGTTTATATGCTGACGCTGTTTGGTTTGTCCGCATTGGCGTTTAGAAATGCCGGTGTGGGTATAAACCTTGTTACCATGCTTGCCCTGGGGCTTTTTGCCGGGACGTTCGGCGGTATACTTGGGATAAATATGAAAGGAGCAAGGAAAAATGAAAAACGTTAAAACTTTATGCGGCGCAACCCTTAAGGCAAGCGCTTCAAAGGGCGGCTGCGGTGAATGTCAGACTTCCTGCCAGTCAGCTTGCAAAACTTCCTGCACTGTTGCAAATCAGAAGTGCGAAAACAAAAATAAATAATTAAATTCGGGTGCCCCGGCACCCGTTTTTTTTAGAAAGGGTTATACAGATGATTCACAAGTTTACCATGGACGGCATTAATATCGTGACCGATGTAAACAGCGGTGCCGTGCATATTGTGTCCGACTTGGTTTATAAATTAATCGACAGCACCGAGGCTGAGAAAAAGGAGCTTTCGTCTTATCCGGAGTCGGAAATATCCGAAGCGGCGGCAGAAATTGAACAGCTTAAAAACGACGGACTTCTTTTTACGGAGGATACCTATGCCGAGGCTGCAAAAAAGATAAAGCGCCGTCCGGTTATAAAGGCGCTTTGCCTTCATGTTTCCCATGACTGTAATTTAAGATGCAAATATTGCTTTGCCGGCACAGGCTCGTTTTGCGGCGAGCGTTCTCTTATGTCGGAGAAAGTGGGAAAAGCGGCAATTGACTTTGTTATTGAAAGATCCGGCGGGCGCAAAAATATAGAAATTGACTTTTTCGGCGGCGAGCCCTTAATGAATTTCGATGTTGTTAAAAAGCTTACTTACTACGCCGAGGAGCAGGGAGAGCTTCACGGCAAGAATTTCAGGCTTACTATAACCACAAACGGCGTTTTACTTGACGAGGAAAAACTTAAGTTTATAAACGAGCACATGTCAAACCTTGTTTTAAGCATTGACGGACGCAAGGAGATAAACGATATGATGCGCCCGACGGTGAGCGGCGGCGGAAGTTATGATATAATTCTGCCTAAGTTTAAGCGCGCGGCTGAAAGCAGAAACCAGGATAATTACTATGTCCGCGGCACGTTTACGCGGCATAATCTCGATTTTGCGCGTGACGTTATTCATCTTGCGGATTTGGGCTTTAAGCAGATTTCCGTTGAGCCTGTTGTGGGCGGTGCGGATATGGATTATTCCCTTAAAAACGAGGACTTGCCGGTGATATTTGAACAGTATGAGGAGCTTGCGAAAGAATATGCAAAGCGCCAAAACGGAGATGACTGGTTTAATTTCTTTCACTTCATGATTGACTTGGAACAGGGTCCGTGCGTTATAAAAAGAATGTCCGGCTGCGGTGCAGGGTGCGAGTACGTTGCGGTTACTCCCGACGGCGATATTTACCCGTGCCATCAGTTTGTGGGAAATAAGGATTTTCTTTTGGGCAATGTAACGGATAAGACATACAGTGACAGGCTGACTTCAAGTTTTGCGGACGCAAATGTGTACACAAAGCCGAAATGCAGCGAATGCTGGGCGAAATTCTATTGCAGCGGCGGCTGTCATGCGAATGCGTATCAGTTCTCCAAAGATATCATGACGCCTTACGAAATAGGCTGTGAGCTTGAAAGAAAACGTGTGGAATGTGCATTATATATAAAGGCAAAGGAAATGCTTGATAGTGAGTAGGAAATAGGAGGTGCGCTATGGACAGGATTGAAGAAATGCTTGCCCGGTATAAAAGCTGGTGCGAAAAGCTTGGTATTGTGACCGCCGGTGATATAAACAGGATTATTGACGAGGGCAAGACAGACACTTTAATTAACTTAAGCGAAATATGGCATGAACAGAATATTTCCGAAATAGCGGAAAAAATACGGGATAATATCCGTGAGAAACGCATCGTTATGATAAGCGGTCCGTCCTCTTCGGGGAAAACCTCGTTTGCCAAAAAGCTTCAGCTCCATTTGCGCGTCCTCGGTATAAATGCCGTTTCGATTTCCATGGACGACTATTATATCGAGTCGGAAAAAATGCCGAAAAATCCCGACGGTACCCCGGATTACGAGGCGCTCCAATCAATCGATTACATGCGTTTTAACCGCGATATGGAGCTTTTGACAATTGGCGAAACTGCCGTGATGCCGCGCATGGATTTTGAAACCGGCGTAATAAACCAGACTGCCACTACTCTAAAGCTTGAAAAAGATGAAATTATAATTGTTGAGGGCATACACGGTCTTAATGATAAGATTATTTCGAACATCGACAGCGAACGCAAATATAAAATATACTGCTCTGCCCTGACGGCGCTGAGCACGGACGACGGCAAGCGTATAAAATCGCGCACCATCCGCTTTATACGGCGGCTTATCCGTGATTATAAGTTCAGAAATTCCAGCTGCAAAAATACTTTCATGCTGTGGCCCGGGGTGGAGGAAGGGGCACGTAAAAATATATTTCCGTATACCGACACTGCGGACGTTATTTTTAATTCGTCCCTGCTTTATGAGCTTGCAGTGTACAAAAGCTTTTTGAATGAAGTTTTTGATAAAAGCGAATGTGACGAAAAGGACAGCGGTGAAATTGCAGCTTTGCGTGATTTGCTCGGAAATTTCCATGAGATACCGGCGCGGTCTACGCCTCATTCGTCCATTATCCGCGAATTTATCGGCGGAAGCACAATTTTATAAAAACGGTTGACATAGTATTGAATATCTGATATAATAATATTAAATACCAGATGATAAACTTTGGAGGTAACTTTAATGAAAAGAGTGAAATTGTCTGACCGAATTCTGCCCGATTACACAAAGGGCGAGGAGATATTTAATATGGTGTCCCACATTGTGGGCGGCGCAGTGGGTATTGCCGGGCTTGTGCTGTGCGTTATAATTTCGGCATTCCACAAAAACCCGTGGGCGGTTGTGGGAAGCTCGATTTACGGCGCGTCAATGATAATTTTGTACACAATGTCAAGTATATATCACGGTTTGAGCCCTAAATTAACAGCCAAAAAAGTGTTTCAGATCATCGACCACTGCTCGATTTTTCTGCTAATTGCAGGCACGTATACGCCAATTGCCCTGACGGGGCTGAGGGAGTATAATGCTGTACTCGGCTGGACGGTTTTCGGTGTTGTATGGTTTGCGGCGGTTTTGGGAATCGTTTTAAATTCAATTGACATAAAGGCGTTTAAAACCTTTTCCGCTGTGTGCTATCTTATTATGGGCTGGTGCATTGTTTTTGCGTGGAAGCCCACCGCGGCGGTACTTACCAAAGGCGGCGTAATCTTTTTGGTTACCGGCGGTGTGTGCTATACAATCGGTGCGATGTTTTATTATTTCTTTAAGAAAAAAAGGTACATGCATTCCGTATTCCACCTTTTTGTGCTGTTCGGAAGCATTTTGCACCTGTTTTGTATTATGTTTTATGTAATATAGTTGACAACATGAAAATTTTGTGATAAAATGTACCGGTAAAGGCGATGACGAAGACAGTAGCCTCATGTATGCGCCGTCAAGAGAGAGAAGCCGTCGGCTGGGAGCTTCTTACGGACATTTGGGGTGAACACCACTTTATCAGCCGCAGTGCGGAAATTTTAAATAAGAGTATGTGCTGACGCGAGATTAACCCGGCGTTACGGGGAAAGAGTTAAAAATCAAGGTGGAACCGTGCATTTTTGCACCCTTGGCGTTTATTTGCCGAGGGTGTTTATTTTTTTATGAAGGAGATTTGTAAGATGAAGGTAATTTATAATGACGGCAGAGTGGACGTATGTCCTCCGGAGGAGGAACTTCACGTTATGCGCCATACCGCCGCGCACATTATGGCGCAGGCGATAAAGCGTCTTTATCCTCATGCGGATTTTGCATACGGCCCGGCAAACGAAAAAGGCTTTTACTATGATGTTGATTTGGGCGACACAAAGCTTTCCGAGGAGGATTTGCAGAAAATCGAGGCTGAAATGAAAAAAATCGTGAAGGAAAACATTCCGATTAAGCCTTTTATTCTCCCCAGGGACGAGGCAGTAAAGCTTATGCATGATAACGGCGAGAAATATAAGGAGGAGCACATAGGCGACCTTCCCGATGACGCTGTGATAAGCTTTTACAAGCAGGGGGATTACACTGATATGTGCGTCGGCCCTCATCTTTGCTATACAAAGGCATTAAAGGCGTTTAAAATAACAGGTCAGTCCGGCGCGTACTGGAAAAATGACAAGAATAACAAGATGCTTACCAGAATTAAGGGTATCGCTTTCCCCACACAGCAGGAGCTTGACGATTATCTTAAGCTTTTGGAGGAGGCTGAAAAGCGTGACCACCGCCGTATAGGCAAGGAAATGGGTCTTTTCATGATGAGCGAGGAGGCGCCAGGATTTCCGTTTTTCCTGCCCAAGGGTATGGCGCTTAAGAACGCTCTTATCGATTACTGGCGCGATATTCACACACGCGACAATTATGTTGAGGTTTCAACTCCGCTTATTATGAACCGCCATTTGTGGGAAACAAGCGGACACTGGGATCACTATAAGGATAATATGTATTCCACCGTTATTGACGACGAGATTTACTGCGTTAAGCCCATGAACTGCCCCGGTGGGGTTATGGTGTACCGCAGTCAGCCTCACAGCTACCGTGACCTTCCCATGCGCGTGGGCGAGCTTGGTTTGGTTCACCGTCATGAGCTTAAGGGTGCGCTGCACGGTCTGTTTCGTGTACGCTGCTTTACTCAGGACGATGCTCACATCTTTATGCGCCGCGAACAGATTACGGACGAAATTATCGGCGTTGTTCATCTTATAAACGAAGTATATGAGAAATTCGGATTCAAGTACTTTATTGAGCTTTCCACAAGACCTGACGACAGTATGGGAAGCGATGAGGACTGGGAGGCTGCAACAGAGGGTCTTAAGGCTGCGCTTGAAAAGCTTAATCTGCCTTATACCATTAACGAAGGCGACGGCGCTTTCTACGGTCCGAAGATTGACTTCCACCTTGAGGACAGCCTTGGCAGAACATGGCAGTGCGGCACAATTCAGCTTGACTTCCAGATGCCTTTGAACTTTGACCTTGAGTATGTTGACGAGAAGGGCGAAAAACAGCGCCCCATAATGATTCACCGTGTATGCTTCGGTTCAATCGAACGTTTTATCGGTATTTTAACAGAGCATTTTGCAGGTAAGTACCCCGTATGGCTTGCGCCGGTTCAGGCAAAGGTTCTTGCGGTATCGGAAAAGAGCGCAGAGTATGCAAATAAGGTTTACGAGGCTTTGAAGGGTGCAAAAATCCGATGTGAACTGGATAACAGAAATGAAAAAATCGGTTATATGATAAGAGAAGCACAGGTTGTTGACCGTGTTCCGTATATGCTTATAATCGGTCAGAAAGAGGTAGAGGCGGGCACTGTTTCGGTAAGAAACAGAGATACCGGCGAAACCGTTACAATGCCGCTTGACGAATTTATCGGAAAGATTTCGGCAGAGATTAAAGACAGAGTTTAATAAAAAAGCCGGGCGGCATTTGCCGCTCGGTTTTTTACATATCTATACTTGAAAGATAATATTCTACGCTGTCCACAAGGGCAAGCCATGATGCTTCGATAATATCCTGGGAAACGCCAACCGTGCGCCATACGCGGTCACCGTCAGATGAGGTTATAAGAACGCGTACACGTGATGCGGTGCCGTCTTGCGAGCCGAGAACTCTAACCTTATAATCCTTAAGATATACATTTGATATAATGGGATAAAAAGCGCCGAGAGCTTTTCTGAGCGCCGTGTCAAGGGCGTTTACAGGTCCGTTTCCCTTTGCGGCGGTTGTTTCGTTTGTTCCGTCAACACCGATTGTTATCATAGCAGTTGCACTTTTGTCTATTACCGGCTCGCTTATCATAACGTTAAATTCAACCAAATCAAAGTGCGGTTTATATCGGTCAAGCTCTTTTGCAACAAGCAGGTGCACCGAACCTTCCGCCGCTTCAAAGTCGTACCCTGACTGTTCAAGCTTTTTTAGTTTTTTTAGAATTTTTTTTGTTTGTGCGCTGTCCTTGCCAAGGCTTGGCTCAACGGAACGTATTGCCGGCAAAAGCGCCGACCTTCCGCCCATTTCGTTTATAAGCAGTGTACGTTTATTGCCTGTAAGCTCCGGGTTAACGTGCTCGTATGAGCGCGCGTCCTTTAAAACCGCGTCGGTGTGCATGCCGCCCTTGTGGGTGAATGCCGACGCGCCCACGTAGGGAAGGTGCGCGTCTTGGGACACGTTTAGAATTTCGCATATGCTCCGTGAAACCTTGGTAAGATTTTTTATGTTTTCGGGCGGTATACATTCATAGCCGAGCTTCAGCTGTAAATTCCCGATAACCGTGCAAAGATTGCTGTTGCCGCACCGTTCGCCGAAACCGCCGAAGGTTCCCTGAACCTGACGTGCTCCGTTTTCAACCGCGAAGTAACTGCAAGCTTCCGCCATACCCATGTCGTTATGGGCATGTATGCCGATTTGCACATCGGGGAAAGCCGCCGCGATCTCTTTTGTAACACGTCCGATTTCGTCCGGAAATGTTCCGCCGTTGGTGTCGCACAGCACAACCGCGCAGGCACCGGCGTTTACCGCCGTTTTGACAGCTGCCATGGCGTAGGCGCTGTTATCACGGTATCCGTCAAAAAAGTGTTCCGCATCAAAAAACACCTTTTTGTTTTTTGAAACAAGATATTTGATTGTGCTTTCAATCAGATTTAAGTTTTTCTCCTTGCCTGTGCACAGTATATTTTTAACATGAAAAACCGAGGTTTTTCCGAACACCGTTACGTATTCGGTGTCCGCCTCCAAAACGCTTGCAAGAGCCGCGTCCTCCTCGGGCGGCACCCCCAGCTTGTGGGTGCTTGTGAATGCAACCGGCTTTGCGTTTGCAAGCTTAAGCTTTTTTATCTCGCGGAAAAATTCTCTGTCCTTTGGGTTAGAGCCGGGATTTCCGCATTCTATGTAATCAATTCCTAAGTTGTCAAGGTATGACGTTACCGCAAGCTTGTCCTGAAGGGAAAACGAAATTCCTTCGCTTTGGGCTCCGTCACGCAGAGTGCTGTCAAATATACTGATTTTTTTGTTCACGGCAAAAAACCTCCGTCAGATTTTGTTAACGGCGCTTAAATAAGCAAGAATGGACGATTCGATAATATCCGTGCTGATACCGCGGCCCATATATATTTTATCATCGCATTTTATGCGCACGCTTACTTCACCGATAGCGTCGCGTCCGCCGGTTACCGCACGGATATTGTAATCCGTTAGCTTTATATCGCGTCCGGTTATTTCGTTAATCGCGTTGTAGCACGCATCAATCGGACCTTCGCCGGTTGAGGCACAGGTCTTTATTACTCCGTCCTCTTTAAGCTCTAAAGTGGTGGTGTTAATAACCTGATTTCCGGTAGTAATCTGATAGCGCACAAGCTCATACTTTTTGCCTTTGTCGCGGCTTTTGTCGTCAACAATTGCGTACAGATCGTCATCGGTAATTTCCTTTTTCCTGTCGGCAAGCTGTTTAAAACGTTCAAAGCTTTCCTTCAAATGTTCCTCGTCAACTGCTATGCCAAGCTCTGACAGACGCTGAGCAAACGCGTGTTTTCCGCTGTGTTTGCCCAAAACTATGCGGTTGTCGGAAAGACCTATCGACTTTGGCGTCATGATTTCATATGTTAAAGCGTTGCTTAAAACACCGTGCTGATGTATTCCGCTTTCGTGAGCAAAGGCATTTGCACCCACAATCGGCTTGTTAACCGGGACAAACACACCGGTAACGGAGCTTATAAGCCTGCTTGTACGGCTTATTTTTGTCGTGTCTATACGGCAGTTAACGTCAAAGTAATCGCGCCTTGTGTTAAACAGCATAACAAGCTCTTCCAAAGAAGCGTTGCCGGCGCGTTCGCCTATGCCGTTGCATGTACATTCAATCTGTGTTGCTCCCGACATAACCGCGGCAGCGGAGTTTGCAACCGCAAGACCTAAGTCGTTGTGGCAGTGCACGGCAATATCAACATTATCCGCACCCGGAATTTCAGCCTTTGCACGGGCGATAAGCCGTCCGAAGCCGGCAGGTTCGGAATAACCCACCGTGTCCGGAATGTTAATGCATGTGGCGCCGGATTTTATTGCCTCCTCGTATACCTTGAACAGAAAATCTATGTCTGTTCTGGTGGCGTCCTCGGCGGAAAACTGGATATCGTACATAAGGGATTTTGCGTATTTTACGGAGTCGCGCACCTTTGCCAGAACCTGCTCACGCGTCATGTGGAGCTTGTATTGCAAATGAATGTCGCTTGTCGCGATAAATACGTGAATTCTGGGCGCAACCGCCGGGCGCAGCGCCTCGTATGCCCTGTCAATATCGTGCTTGTCACAGCGGGCAAGGGACACTATGTGAGAGTTCTTAACCGCTTTTGAAATTTCGTTTATGCTTTCAAAGTCACCGTCTGAGGAAATGGCAAAGCCCGCTTCGATATAATCAGCGCCCAGCTTTTCAAGGGCTTTTGCCACCTCAGTTTTTTCCTGTGTATTAAGGTTAACCCCTGCCATCTGTTCGCCGTCGCGGAGGGTTGTATCAAATATTTTTATTTGCCTTGCCATTTTTATTCCCCCTTGTTTTTGTTTTGTATAAGGTATGTTTGCTATTTTATAAATTCCCTGACTCTGAGCTCGCAGCCGTGCTGTTTTGCGATTTCACGGCATGCTTCGATGTCCTCTTTGGGCAGAATATCAACAATTGAAAAAATTGTTCTCATGCCGAGCTTTGCGCATTTTTCGCCGAATTCCAAAAGTGCGTCATATGCTGCCTCGCCGTAGTCGCTGTGGCATTGTGCCTGATATTCCTGCTTGTTTTTATTGTTTAAGCTTATGGAAACAACGTCAAAAAGCCCTTTCATATCGGGAGTTACGTCCTTTTTGCAAATCAGGTTTGCCTGACCGTTTGTATTTACTCTTATGCTCTTAACGTTCTTTGTGCGAAGCCACTTTGCAACCTCCAGACAATCGTAAAACCGCATAAACGGTTCTCCGAAGCCGCAGAAAACAACTTCGTCAAATGAGGCAAGGTCACGTTTTTCAAGGTCGGATATAACCTCTGCAACCGTAGGCTCATGGTCAAGCCAAAGCTCGTTTGTTCCGCTTAAATCATCGCTGGTTTCCCAACGTTCGCTTTCCACCGTTTCGTGGTCTTTTGAAGCGCGCAGGCAAAAATCACAACTGTTTGAACAGCGGTTTGTCATGTTAATATAAAGTGAATTTCCAAGATTATATGATATTATCAATTTCGTACACCTTCTTTGCGTTCTCATAGGTTATCCGTGCGGTTTCGTCGAATGACAGTCCCTTTATTTCCGCCATTTTTTTGCACACAAGGCGGACATGTGAGCTGTCGTTCCGCTGTCCGCGAAAGCCTGTGGGTGAAAGATACGGACTGTCGGTTTCTATAAGCAGACGTTCAATCGGCACGGTTTTCACGGTTTCAACCGCGTTTTTTGAGTTTTTGTATGTTAACGGTCCTGCGAGGGAAATGTAAAATCCCATGTTCACAAGCTGCCGCGCCATTTCGCTGCTGCCGGAGTAGCAGTGAATTATCCCCCGCGCCGGCACGGATTTTAGAATTTCCATCATGTCCGCATGTGACTCCCGGTTGTGAATGGTAACCGGCATGTCAAGGCGGTGCGCAAGCTCAAGCTGGCGCTTAAACCAGTACTTCTGAATGTCCCGGGAAGGCTCGTCATAGTGGTAATCAAGCCCGATTTCGCCTATCGCCGCAACCTTTTTATGCTTTGCAAGAGCCTCAATTTCGGACAGTGTTTCCTCCGTCATTCCTGCTGTATCGCTTGGATGGATTCCTACCGTTGCGTAAATGAAATCGTATTTTTCCGCAAGGGCAATGCTGTCACGGGACGACTGCAAATCACAGCCTATGTTTACAAGAGCGGTAACGCCGCTGTCGTAAATCTTTTTTATTATCTCCTCGCGGTCACTGTCAAATGCCTCGTCGTCAAGATGTGTGTGACTGTCAAACAGACTGCTCATTTTTAAGCTCCTCTAATTTTTTTGCCTCGTCAATTCTTGCAAACAGCGGTGTTGCCGTGCCTACCTTTGTTCCGTCCGCAACAGCGCCGAAGTTCTCAAGGCTTTCCCATGTAAGAGAACCGCAGTTTGTCTGCTGTGCGATTTTTTCCGAGGTTTCGGGCATAAACGGCTTTAGCATAACCGCAATATATCTTATGCTTTCAACAAGGTTGTACAAAACAGCCTTCAGTCTTTCGCGTCCGTTTTCGTCCTTTGCCAAAGCCCACGGCATGGTTTCGTCAATGTATTTGTTGCTGCGGCGGATTAAATCCCACACTGCGTCCATAGCGTCCGCAACGTGTAAATCCTCCATAGCTGCCGCCATGTCTGCTTTTGCCTTGTATGCTGTTTTGATTAAGTCGTCGTCAAAGTCGCCCTTTTCGCCGTTCTTATACAAAATGCCGTCAAAATATTTGTTAACCATTGCAACGGTTCTGTTTACAAGGTTTCCCAAAGTATTTGCAAGCTCGGTGTTGTAGCGCGCGATAAAGGTTTCATAGGTAATTGTACCGTCCTGGGCATAGGGCATCTCATGGAGAGAGTAGTAGCGTACGGCGTCAACGCCAAAATGGCGCACAAGGTCGTCCGCATAAATTACATTGCCCTTGGATTTACTCATTTTATCCTCGCCGAACAGCATCCACGGGTGACCGAAAATCTGTTTGGGCAGCGGCTCGCCAAGCGCCATAAGCATAATCGGCCAGTAAATTGTATGGAAACGCAAAATATCCTTTCCTATTATATGCACATCTGCCGGCCAGTACTTGTTATACAGTTCTCCCTTTTCGTCCGGAGTGTAGCCGAGGGCGGTGATGTAGTTTGAAAGAGCGTCAATCCAAACGTAAATGACATGACCGTCGTCAAAGTCAACGGGGACGCCCCATGTAAATGAGCTTCTTGAAACGCATAAATCCTGGAGTCCCGGTTTTAAGAAGTTGTTAACCATCTCTTTTTTGCGCGGCTCCGGCTTTATAAAGTCGGGGTTTTCCTCGATGTACTTCATAAGCTTGTCCTGATACTTGCTCATTTTAAAGAAGTAGGCTTCCTCAACGGTTTTCTGAACAGGTCTGCCGCAGTCGGGGCAAATGCCGTTTTCCGCCTGAGTTTCCGTAAAAAAGCTTTCGCAGGGCACGCAGTACAGACCCTCATATGTGCCTTTGTAAATGTCGCCGTTGTCATAAAGCTTTTTAAATATTTTCTTTACCGCCGAAACGTGATAATCGTCTGTAGTTCTTATGAATTTGTCATAGCTTGTGTTCATAAGGTCCCAGATTTTTTTTACCTCACCGGAAATCCTGTCCACATATTCCTTCGGTGTTATGCCTTCTGCCTCGGCAAGCTCCTGGATTTTCTGACCGTGCTCGTCCGTTCCGGTAAGGAAAAACACGTCGTCGCCGATTAAGCGTCTGTAACGCGCAATGGCGTCCGTCAGAATAATTTCATAGGTGTTTCCTATATGCGGCTTGCGCGAAGTGTACGCAATCGCGGTAGTTATATAATACTTACCCATAATTTCATCTTTCCTTTCATAGCATATATAATATCATATTATTTATCATTTGGCAAATATTTATTTTCCGGCTTTACATTCACGGTATTATAGTTATCGTAAATTACCATGCCGGGCTTTGCGCCGCGGGGCTTTTTTACGTTTTTTACCGCTGTGTAGTCAACGGGGACGTTTGCGGAATTTTTCGCCTTGCTGTAATATGCCGCAAGCTTTGCCGCCTCCACGATAACATCGTCTGACGGAGTTTTGCCGTCGGTTTTTATAATTCCGTGACAGCCGTGAATGTTTTTTGTATGAAACCAAAGGTCGCTGCGTGCTGCGGTTTTTAATGTAAGTTCATCATTTTGAATGTTGTTTTTGCCGATGTACATTATAAAGCCGTCTGAAAGCTCGAATTGCAGCGGCTTTGAAACGGCGGTTCTTTTTGCCGCCTTTTTGCCCTGTTTTTTGTTTACGCCGTACCCTTCCGAGGCCAGCTCCTCGCGGATTTCCGAAATGTCCGCCTCATTTTCCGCCCTTGCAAGTTCCTCAGAAACGCTCTCAAGATACGAAAGTTCACGGGAGGCAAGCTCCATCTGCTTTGCCGTCATAACTTCGGCGGTTTTGCATTTCTGATACATGGTGTAGTACCGCTGGGCATTTTTCGAGGGAGAAAGCTCCGGCTTAAGCGGAATTTTTATAAGCCTGTTTCCGTCATAATAATTTTCCGCCTCCAGTTCGTGTGCCTTGTCTTCAATCCTGTACATGTTTGCGGTAATCAAGTCGCCGTAAATTTTGTATTTATCCTTGTTTTTGCAGTCGTTTAACTTTTGCTGCTGCAGCGCAAGCTTTTTTTCACAGCGGTGAATGTTGTTGTCGATGAATTTATTAAGGTGCGCGGTTTTCTGCTGCATTCGCTCTTTTTTATCCTTGCCGGCAAAGTACCTGTCTATCGCCGTGTTCACGCTTTCGCACGGCACCGACGCGCCTTCGCCGTATTGGGTGATTGCAACGGCGCTGAAATCGCGTAGCCTGCCATTGTCGTAAATAAGACAGGGTGAAAACATGCCGTCTTTGATTTTTGAAAACATGCCGTAAATATTGTCCGCAAAATGCTGTTTTTCGCTGTCCGTCATAGCGGAGGTAAGACACGATGTATCGCCGAATGTGCAGTATGCCGCCTCTCTTGCGGTAAGGGGACCTATGCCGGTGAAGCTGTCTAAAATAAACTTATCCGCCGGAAGGTCCGCGCAGCAAAGCATGCCGTAGATTTCATCTCTGTCAGTTTTTAACGGGTTAAGTTTCCCCTGGGACGGCGGATATTCGTACATCATACCGGGCAAAAGCTGGCGCACTGCGGAAACAGAAAAATCAATATGCTTAATGCTTCCCAAAACCTTATCCTCAGCCGATACCAAAACAATATTGCTGTGTCTGCCCATAATTTCGGTTATAAGCCGTTTTACGGAGGAGTCGCCCATTTCGTCTTTGCTTTCAATGTGAATTTCAATAACGCGCTCGAAATCCGGCTGTGTAACCGCGACCACCCTGCCGCCGCTTAAGTATTTGCGCAAAAGCATGCAAAACATAGGCGCCTTTATGGGGTTTCCCTTTTGTACTTCCGTCAGATGAATACCCGGCGAGGACGAACTTGCGCTCGCGGTAAGCCTGTGGTTTTCGCCTTTGCTTCTTATTATAATGTTTATTTCGTCAAACTCCGGCTGTGTGATTTTATCCACCCTGCCGTCAGTTAAAAGTGCGTTAAGCTCATATGAGACACCTGCCGCCGCAACACCGTCAAACGCCATAGCTGTCACTCCTTTTCACCTATTTTACCACAAGCGCCCGAAAATTTCAACTTTAATAATAAAACTAATATGGATTTTCCTCAACTTTTTTTAAAAAAAGCTTGCATTTGCATGTCCTTTGTAGTATAATAGAAAAAGCGTGATATGACATACGATGATTTGGGAGGTTGCCGATACCGATGATATCGGGTTTTTCCAAGGAGAATGTCCTGTTTATAAAGCCGGGCGCCAGTCACGTTTGCTACGAAAAAATATAGGTAAGTTATGTTATTTTTATGTAGTTCTATGCCCAGTTGTGCCATGCCAGGCGGCTGGGTTTACTTGTAAGCCCACTCGATACGCCCGGGTGAGTGTAAAGAAATTAAGGAGGAAATTGAAAAATGGCAGCAGTTAAAGAAAAAATCAGAATCAGATTAAAGGCGTATGACCATGTTTTAATCGATCAGTCAGCCGAGAAAATCGTTGAGGCTGCAAAGAGAACAGGTGCAAAGGTTGCAGGTCCTATCCCGTTGCCCACAAAAAAGGAAGTTGTTACTATCCTTCGTGCGGTTCACAAATATAAGGACTCCCGCGAGCAGTTCGAAATGAGAACTCACAAGCGTTTGATTGACATACTTTCACCCACGGCTAAAACAATGGACACACTTACTCGTTTGGATCTGCCTGCCGGCGTTGATATAGAGATGAAATTCTAATCTCTCAGACGCCTGCGGGTTTTAGGTCATGTTTGCGGAAAAATCTTTTTTCGTAAACCAATAACCATATAGAAAGGAAGAAAGAAATGCAGAAAGGAATTCTTGCGCAAAAGGTTGGAATGACGCAGATTTTTGACGAAACAGGCAAAGTCATTCCCGTAACGGTTGTTATAGCAGGTCCCAATTCCGTTGTTCAAAAGAAAACGGTTGAAAAAGACGGCTATGAATCCGTTCAGGTCGGTTTTATCGACTTGAAAGACAAAAAGGCAAACAAGCCCGTTAAAGGTCATTTTGCCAAAGCAGGTGTTACACCTAAGAAATTCGTTAAGGAATTAAGACTTGACGACGTATCAGGCTTGAATGTCGGCGATGAAATTAAAGCTGACATATTTGCCGAGGGCGACAAGGTAGACGTAGCCGGTATTACAAAAGGTAAAGGTTACGCAGGTACCATTAAGAGATGGGGTACTCACAGAGGTCCCATGACTCACGGTTCAGGCTACCACAGAGGCCCCGGTTCAATGGGTATGTGCTCAGACCCCGGCCGTGTATTCAAGGGCAAAAAGCTCCCCGGTCATTTGGGTGTTGAACGCGTTACAATCCAGAACCTGACAGTTGTTAAGGTTGACGCAGAAAAGAATATTATGCTCATAAAGGGCGGAGTTCCGGGCCCCAAGGGCGGTCTTTTAATTGTAAAAAATACGGTTAAAGGCCGTAAGTAACAGGAAGGAGGAATTACAGTGCCAAAAACATCAGTATTGAATATAAAAGGCGAGCAGGTTGGAGAAATCGAGCTCAGCGACGTACTGTTCGGTGCAGAGGTTAACACTGAGGCAATGCACACATTGGTTGTTAACTATCTTGCTAACCAAAGACAGGGAACACAAAGCACAAAGACACGTACGGAAGTACGCGGCGGCGGTAAAAAGCCGTGGAGACAAAAAGGAACAGGCCGTGCAAGACAGGGCAGCATCAGAGCTCCCCAGTGGACGGGCGGCGGTGTTGCTTTGGGTCCCAAGCCGAGAAGCTACCGTTTCTCAGTTAACAAAAAGCTTCGCAGCGTTGCTTTGAAATCGGCTTTGACATCAAAGCTTAACGATAATCAGTTAATCGTTGTTGACAGTCTTGCTATTGAAACAAACAAGACAAAGAATTTCGCTGAAATTCTTAAGAACTTAAATGCGGACAACGCTTTGGTAATTACAGCGGATAAGATTGAAAACGTTGTAAGAAGCGCTGCAAACATTCCCGGTATCAGAACGGCAATTGCCACATCATTCAGCGTTTATGACGTTTTAAAGTATGACAAGCTGGTTCTTGCACAGGATGCCGTTGCAAAAATCGAGGAGGTGTATGCGTAATGAAAACAGTTTATGACGTAATACGCAAGCCTATTATCACAGAAAAGACAATGGGCATTATGGAAAATAAAAAATATACCTTCGAAGTAGCACAGGATGCTAACAAAATCGAAATTAAGAATGCTGTTGAGAAAATCTTCGGCGTAAAGGTTGCAAGCGTTAACACAATGAACGTTCTGGGCAAATACAAGAGAATGGGCGTTCACGTTGGTAAGCGTCCCGACTGGAAAAAGGCAATCGTTACACTTAAAGAGGACAGCAAAACTATCGAATTTTTCGACGGAATGAACTAATCGTTCCTTATGAAAAATAAAAAGGAGTGAAAACAGTGGCAATCAAAAAGTATAAACCGACTACCCCGTCACGCAGATTTATGACGGTGTCAGCATTTGAAGAAATAGATAAGGTTAAGCCGGAAAAATCTTTGCTTGCACATATTAAGAAAAATGCCGGCAGAAACAGCTACGGCAGAATCACTGTTCGTCATCGCGGCGGCGGGGCAAAACAGAAGTACAGAATTATAGATTTCAAACGCGATAAGGATAACATGGCTGCTACGGTTCTTTCAATAGAATATGATCCGAACCGCACAGCAAACATCGCTTTGCTTCAGTACGAAGACGGCGAGAAGAGATACATTCTTGCTCCTCTCGGTCTTAAAAAGGGTGATTCCGTTATCTCGGGCGACGGCGCTGATATCATCACCGGTAACGCTATGCAGATAAAGAATATCCCTGTTGGTACTCTTATTCACAACATTGAGCTTTATCCCGGCAGAGGCGGTCAGCTCGTTCGTTCCGCAGGTAACTCCGCACAGCTTATGGCTAAGGACGAAAAGTACGCTCAGGTTCGTCTTCCCTCCGGTGAAGTTCGTATGATAAGAATGGACTGCAAGGCTACAATCGGTCAGATAGGTAATCTTGACCACGAGAATATTTCAATCGGTAAAGCCGGAAGAAAACGTCATATGGGCTGGAGACCTACCGTTCGAGGCAGTGTCATGAACCCCTGCGACCATCCTCACGGCGGTGGTGAAGGTAAATCGCCTGTCGGCCGTCCCTCACCTGTTACACCTTGGGGTAAGCCCGCTCTCGGTCTTAAAACCAGAAAGACAAAGAACGCAACAGACAAGTTCATTGTTAAACGTCGCAACGGTAAGTAAGATATTTCTGATTTATCGGATTGAAAGGAGGATAACTTATAATGAGTCGCTCATTAAAAAAAGGACCTTACGTGTCAGAAAAGCTTTTGAAAAGAATACAGGAAATGAACGAATCGGGCGAAAAGCGTATGCTTAAGACCTGGTCGCGTCCTTCAACGATTTTCCCTGACATGGTTGGACATACAATAGCAGTACACGACGGCAGAAAGCACGTTCCCGTATATGTTACGGAGGATATGGTAGGACATAAGCTCGGCGAGTTCGCTCCTACAAGAACATTTAAGGGTCATGCAGGTGCCAAGACATCCGGAGTTAAATAATTTAATTCCCAAAATACAGAGGTTTTCAGGCGTTAAAGTCTGTTGAAAGGAGGAAAAACAATGCAGAACGTTGCTAAGGCAAAGTTGAGTTATGCAAGAATTTCACCAAGAAAAGTTAAAATAGTGATAGATTTAATTCGCAACAAGCCGGTTGGCGAGGCTTTGGCTATCTTAAAGCTTACGCCCAAGGCTGCAAGCCCCATCGTTGAAAAGCTTCTGCTTTCCGCTATGGCTAATGCAGAAACCAACCACGGTATGGACATTGATAAACTGTATGTAGCGGAGATTTTCGCAAGCGCAGGCCCCATCCTTAAGAGGATTCAGCCCAGAGCGCAGGGCAGAGCGTTCAGAATTTTCAAGCGCACAAGCCACATTACGGTTGTTCTTAAGGAAAAGGAAGAGGCTGCTCCCGTTAAAAAGGAAGAGCCGGAGAAAAAGGCAAGAAAGCCCAGAGCTAAGAAAACTGCTGAGGTAAAAGCGGAAGCTTCCGAAGCAGCAGCTGAATAAAAGGCAGGTAGAACATGGGACAGAAAATTAATCCCCACGGCTTAAGAGTCGGGGTAATCAAGGATTGGGATTCCCGTTGGTTCGCAAACGATAAGGACTTCGGCGACAGCATCGTTGAAGACTATAAAATAAGAAAGTTTGTTAAAAAAGAGCTTTATCAGGCGGGTATCGCTAAAATCGAAATAGAAAAGAAAGTTAACAAGGTCATAATTTTTGTTCACGCTGCAAAGCCCGGTATTGTTATCGGTAAAGCAGGCGCAGGTATCGAAAAGCTGAAGGCTGATTTGGTTAAGATGCTCGGCAAGGACGTTAATATCAACATCGTTGAGGTTAAAAATCCTGACCAGAACGCTCAGCTCGTTGCTGAAAACATCGCTTCACAGCTTGAAAGACGTATTTCTTTCAGAAAAGCTATGAAGGGTACAATGGGCAGAACAATGAAGTCCGGCGCAAAGGGCATCAAGACAAACTGCTCAGGCCGTTTGGGCGGTGCCGAAATCGCTCGTTCGGAACACTATCATGAGGGAACTATTCCGCTGCAGACATTAAGAGCTGACATAGATTACGGTTTTGCGGAAGCTAACACAACCTACGGTAAAATCGGCGTAAAAGCTTGGATTTACAAGGGCGAGGTTTTGGCTGGCGCAAATAAACCCGCAAAGAGAGCACCTAAAGCGGAAGGGGGCAAAGCAAATGCTATCTCCAAAAAGAGTTAAGTACCGCAGAGTAATGCGCGGAAGACTTAAGGGTAAAGCATTAAGAGGCAACACCGTAACATACGGTGATTACGGTATACAGTCACTGGAGGCAAGCTGGATTACAGCTAACCAGATCGAGGCAGCCCGTATTGCCATGACACGTTATATTAAAAGAGGCGGACAGGTTTGGATTAAAATATTCCCCGATAAGCCTATAACCGAAAAACCTGCTGAAACACGTATGGGTAGCGGTAAAGGTTCACCGGAGTACTGGGTAGCAGTTGTTAAGCCCGGCCGTGTAATGTTTGAAATCGGCGGCGTATCTGAGGAAGTTGCAAGAGAAGCTCTTCGTCTTGCTGCTAACAAACTGCCCGTAAAATGCAAATTTGTTTGCAAGGAAACGGAGGGTGAGAGCTAATGCCGGCAAAGAATAATATTAAAAAACTTCGTGATTTAACAATAGATGAGCTGACACAGAAGCTTAAGGATTCAAAAGCAGAGCTTTTCAATCTCAGATTTCAACAGGCTACAAACCAGCTCGAAAACCCGATGCGCATAGTTGAAGTTAAAAAGACAATCGCAAGGGTAAGCACTCTGCTTAAAGAGGCTGAAATAGCTAATAAATAGTTTTTAATTCACTAATAACGAGTGAAGGAGGTAAAAAAGTGGCTGAACGTAATTACAGAAAAACAAGGATCGGCAAGGTTGTAAGCAACAAAATGGATAAGACAATCGTTGTTGCTATCGAAGACAGCGTTATGCATCCTTTGTATAATAAGGTTATGAAAAGAACCTACAAATTAAAGGCACACGATGAAAACAACGAGTGCGGCGTAGGCGACAGAGTAAAGGTTATGGAAACAAGACCGCTTTCAAAGGATAAGAGATGGCGTCTTGTAAGTATTGTGGAGAAGGCTCAATAATTGAAAGGAGGACGTCATTGTGATTCAACAGCAAACACTTTTAAAAGTGGCTGATAACACAGGCGCTAAGGAATTAATGTGTATCCGTGTTCTCGGCGGTTCTGTAAGATACTTCGGCAACATCGGCGATGTTATCGTTGCTTCGGTTAAAAAAGCAACGCCCGGCGGAGTTGTTAAAAAAGGTGATGTTGTTAAGGCAGTCATCGTAAGAAGTGTCAAAGGCGTTAGACGACCGGACGGTTCATATATTAAATTTGATGAAAATGCAGCAGTTATTATCAGAGATGATAAAAACCCCAGAGGTACACGTATTTTTGGGCCTGTTGCAAGAGAGTTAAGAGATAAGGAATTTATGAAAATTCTGTCCCTTGCTCCCGAAGTTTTGTAAGGGGAGGTAACAGACTTGAATAAGAAGCTTCACATTAAAAAGAACGATAATGTTATCGTGCTTTCCGGTAAGGATAAGGGCAAAAAAGGCAAGGTTTTATCTGTTATCCCTAAAAGCGGCAAGGTTATCGTAGAAGGCGTAGCAATGGCTACAAAGCATAAAAAACCCAGATCGCAGGCCGAGGTTGGCGGTATCGTCCACCAGGAAACACCGATATATGCATGCAAGGTTATGCACATTTGCCCCAAATGCCAGCAGGCTACAAGAATCGGCAGAAAGACCATCGGCGACGGTGAAAATGTTCGCATTTGCAAGAAATGCGGCGAAATTATCTGATTACTGCACTGCTTAGTGGGAAGGAGGAAACATTAACAAATGTCAAGAATGAGAGAATTTTATGACAAAGAAGTAGCTCCGGCACTTATGAAAAAGTTCGAGTACAAAAGCCCCATGCAGATACCTAAAATCGTTAAGGTTGTTGTAAACATGGGTGTTGGTGACGCGAAAGACAATTCAAAAGCGCTTGATTCGGCTGCTGAAGATATGGCAAAAATAGTTGGTCAGAAGCCGGCTATAACACAGGCAAAGAAGTCCGTTGCGGCTTATAAAATCCGTGAGGGTATGAACATCGGCTGCAAGGCTACGCTCCGCGGCGACAGAATGTACGAGTTTATCGACAGACTGTTCAACGTTGCACTGCCCCGCGTACGTGACTTCCGCGGAATAAACGGCAATTCCTTCGACGGCAGAGGAAACTATTCCTTCGGCGTAAAGGAACAGCTTATATTCCCCGAAATTGATTATGATAAGGTTGATAAAATCAGAGGTATGGACATTATTTTCGTTACCACTGCTTCAACCGACGAAGAAGCTAAAGAGCTATTAACCCTTATGGGTGCGCCCTTTGCTCGTAATTAACGGAGGAGGGAATTGTAATGGCTAAAAAATCTATGGTTATAAAACAGCAGAGAAAGCAGAAGTACAAGACTCGTGAATACAATCGCTGCAAGATTTGCGGCAGACCGCACGGTTATATCCGTAAGTACGGAATCTGCAGAATTTGCTTCAGGAATTTGGCCCATCAGGGTGTTATTCCCGGTGTTAGAAAGGCAAGCTGGTAAAATAAAAGTTTGTACGGATTGTTTTAAATAACAGTCGGAAGGAGGTTTCATAATGCAAATCACAGATCCCATCGCAGATTTGTTAACAAGAATAAGGAACGCAAACAGCGCTCGTCATGAAACTGTTGAAGTTCCCGCATCAAATATGAAAAAGTCAATCGTTGAAATACTTTTTGAGGAAGGCTATATCAAAAAGTACGAAGTGATTGAAGACGGCAGACAGGGCATTATCAAAATCTGGCTTAAGTACGGTGAAGGTAAAAAGCAGGTTATTGAAGGTCTTAAGAGAGTTTCAAAGCCCGGTCTTAGAGTTTACGTTTCAAGAGATGAGCTCCCCAGAGTTTTGAAGGGCTTGGGTATAGCTATTATCTCAACATCTAAGGGTGTTATGACAGACAAGCGCGCACGCCGTGAAAATGTCGGCGGCGAGGTTTTGGCGTTTGTTTGGTAAGATATTGGTTTTTACAATCAATATATTTAACGAGGAGGTGCAAATTAGGTGTCCAGAATAGGAAAAATGCCGATTACCGTTCCCGCAGGCGTTGACTTTAAGTTAGACGGTACAAAGGTTACGGTTAAGGGTCCTAACGGTACTCTTTCAAGAGAACTGCATAAGGATATGATAGTAAAATACGAGGGCGGCGTAGTTACGGTTGAACGTCCCTCAGACGATAAAGCTCACAGATCATTGCACGGTCTTACAAGAACACTTGTTGCAAATATGGTGACAGGCGTAACGGAAGGTTACACAAAAACACTTGAAATCAACGGTGTAGGTTACCGTGCGGCTATGCAGGGCAAGTCATTAAACCTGACTTTGGGTTATTCTCACCCTGTAATCATGGAACCTGTTGAAGGTATTACAATCGAGGTTCCTCAGCCCAACACAATCGTTGTTAAGGGCGCTGACAAGCAGCTTGTAGGTCATGTGGCTGCGAAAATCCGCGAAAAGAGACCGCCTGAGCCGTACAAGGGCAAGGGTATCAAGTATTCTGACGAAGTTATTCGCAGAAAAGAAGGTAAAACAGGTGCTAAGAAGAAGTAATGCTTACTTTTTCGGCATAACGCAAATTTGGCTTGGCAGAGTGCTGTTAAGCCTCGAATGTGAATGAAACGAAAGGAGTAAAAAGCATGATAAAGAAGATTGGCAGCAATGTCGCAAGAAAAAGACGCCACGCACGTGTTCGTAAAAAGATTGCAGGCACAACCGCTTGCCCCAGACTTAACGTGTACAGAAGTCTTAACAATATATATGCTCAGGTAATCGACGATTCCAAGGGCGTAACATTGGCATCCGCTTCAACTCTTGATGCAAGCTTAAAGGGAACTTACGGCGGCAACAAAGCTGCTGCAAGAGAAGTTGGCAAGCTGATTGCCGAGAAGGCTTTGGCTGCAGGCATTAAAGAAGTTGTATTTGATCGTGGCGGCTACCTTTATCACGGTCGTGTTCAGGAATTGGCTGAAGGCGCACGTGAGGGTGGACTTGAATTCTAATTAAGAAGAAGGTGAAAAAATGGCAAACCAGATAGATGCACAGACTTTGGATCTTAAAGAAAAGGTTGTAAAAATTAACCGTGTAGCTAAGGTTGTTAAGGGTGGTAGAACCTTCCGTTTTTCAACATTGGTTGTTGTCGGAGACGAAAACGGTCATGTTGGCTGCGGCATGGGTAAGGCTGCCGAAATTCCGGACGCTATTCGTAAGGGTATAGAGGACGCAAAGAAAAATATGATAACAGTACCTTTGGTAGGAACAACAATTCCCCACGAGGTTATCGGTAAGTTCGGCGCAGGTGAAGTTCTTTTGAAGCCTGCTAAAGAAGGTACCGGTGTTATCGCCGGCGGTGCTGCACGTGCTGTTGTAGAGCTTGCGGGTATCAGAGATATCCGTACAAAATCATTGCGTTCAAACAATTCACGCAATGTTGTAAGCGCTACAATTGCAGGTCTTGCTTCACTTCGTGATGTTGAGGCTGTTGCCAAAACCAGAGGTATAACGGACGCTCAGGTTTTCAGAGGCAAGGGCGCTGCTGCATCAGCAGAGTAAGGAGGAGTTATCGTGGCTAAAACATTAAAAGTAACACTTAAAAAGAGTGTTATCGGCTGTAAAGAAGATCAGATTGCAACCGTTCGCGCACTTGGTCTGCACAAGATCAGAAGCACAGCGGAGCATGCGGATAATCCTCAGATCAGAGGTATGATTAATAAGATCAGTCACTTGGTTGACGTTGAGGAGTTATAATCGAAAAAACACAAAAGGAGGTGCGACAAAATGAAATTATATGAATTGTCACCGGCTGAAGGTTCAAAGAAAGATCCCAAGAGAAAAGGCAGAGGCCACGCAACAGGCAACGGCAAGACTGCCGGCAAGGGTCATAAGGGTCAGAACGCAAGAAGCGGCGGCGGTGTTCGTCCCGGCTTTGAAGGCGGTCAGATGCCTTTATACAGACGTTTGCCCAAACGCGGATTTACCAATATATTTGCTAAGAAGTATGTGTCAATTAACGTTGAAGAGCTTAACAGATTTGACGCAAACACAGAGGTTACTGCCGAGCTGCTTAAAGAAACAGGTGTAATTTCTAAGATTTGTGACGGAGTAGTAATCCTGGGCAGAGGTGAAATCGATAAAGCGCTTACCGTTAAGGCTGCAAGATTTTCAAAATCGGCTGAGGAGAAAATCACAAAGGCCGGAGGAAAGGCTCAGGTGATGTAGTATGTTTCAGACAATCAGAAACGCTTGGCGAATTCCTGATTTAAGAAAGAA
>CAJLYO010000002.1 GCA_905210885.1 uncultured Eubacteriales bacterium
AGAACGGTTTCACGGACAGATTTTCCTTTACGATAACGGGCTGAATTAAGTTTGCGTCAATTTGCTGAAGCACTATAAGTGCAACCAAAACCCACACGCCCTTCATAAATCCGGCAAAACACATTGTAATAACCGTTATAACAACGCAAGCTGTAATCGCGCCGAAATACGGGATAAGGTTCATAAATCCCATAAAAATGCCCAGGGCAAGGGGATATTTTACTTTCATTACCGCAAGCATAACAGATGACAGCACCATCACAACCGCGCCGTCAATTACCTGACAGAAAATATACTTGTATATAAAATCAACTGTCAGCCTTAAGTATCTGCCGGCGGTTTTTCTTATCTCCGGCTTTACGTAAAGGCGCACTATGCGCATGGTTCCGTTTTTAAAGCTTTTTCTGTCAATTAAAATATACAGCGACAAAATTACGCTTACGAATATGTCAAACACAGCAGAGCCTGCGCCGGCAATACGCGAAATGTATTTCGAAATGCTCTCGAAGCTTATGCCGGATATAAGTTTTTCAACCGAAATGTGATTTGTAAATATTTCAGAAGAGATGTTGTTTTCCGACAAAAACTGCATTATCTTGTCAAATATTCCGGGAAACTGAACAACAAGCTCGTTTACGCTTTTTGCAATGTACGGAATAATAAGGGACGGAACGGTTATAAGAAATGCGATAATTACCGCATAAACCGCTATAACCCCTATGGGACGGGCGTTTTTCTTAATCAGCGCCGGTTTGCATTTTAAAAGCAGCCTTTCGGCGCGGACGGCAAGTGGGTACAAAAGAAACGCTATGCCGAATGCCGCCCCTACCGGGGCAAGTATGCCCAAAAGGTACAAAAACCAGCCGAAAAGAATTTCTATATTATCGAATGTTTTGTACACAGCTATAAGCAAAACGCCGGTTATAAATATCCACAAATATTTTCCCGCAATTTTTTCTTTCATTCTATCACCTTATTTGTTTTCATAGACGCTGATGCGGTTAAGGGCGCGTTTAAGCTTAAGTTCCGCAAGCTTTAAGTCCATATCGGCGTTTTTACTTTCGATGCGCTTTTTTGCCTTTTCGGCGGCGCGTTTTGCGCGTTCTACGTCAATGGTGTCTGCCCATTCAAAGGTGGAGGCAACAATTCTTGTAACATCTTTTGTTACGGAGATAAGACCGCCGACGCATGCTGCGTCGCGCTTTTTGCCGTCCGTGTCATAAACCGTCGCCTTGCCTATGCCTATAGGGGAAAGATAATCGGCATGACGCGCTAAAATGCCTACATCGCCTTCGGTGGTTTTAACCACGATTTTCTGCGCGTTTCCGTCGAAAAACACGCCGTCGGGAGTTACAATCTGCAAGTGAAATTCGCTCATAGCTTATTCACCCTTTCTGCTTTGCGCTATTACGTCGTCAATTGTGCCTGCAAGTAAAAATGCGGACTCGGGGATATCGTCGTGCTTGCCTTCGATAATTTCCTTAAAACCGCGTATGGTTTCGGAAAGAGGCACGTATTTTCCGGGAATACCGGTAAACTGTTCCGCAACGGAGAATGGCTGTGACAGAAAACGCTGTACTTTACGCGCTCTGTTAACAATCAGCTTGTCATCCTCGGAAAGCTCGTCCATACCCATAATTGCGATGATATCCTGAAGTTCCTTATATCTTTGCAGAATTTTCTGCACGCCTCTTGCAGTTTCGTAGTGCTCTGTGCCCACAACGTCGGGGGACAGTATTCTTGAAGTTGAATCAAGAGGGTCAACCGCCGGATAAATACCCATCGAGGCAATTTGTCTTGATAAAACCGTTGTTGCGTCAAGGTGGGCAAAGGTTGTAGCCGGTGCCGGGTCGGTTAAGTCATCGGCAGGTACGTATACCGCCTGAACCGATGTTATTGAGCCTTTCTTTGTTGACGTAATACGTTCCTGAAGTGCGCCCATTTCCGTTGCCAGCGTCGGCTGATAGCCAACAGCGGAGGGCATTCTGCCCAAAAGTGCGGAAACCTCGCTTCCTGCCTGCGTAAATCTGAATATATTATCGATAAACAGCAGCACGTCCTGACCTTCTCTGTCGCGGAAGTATTCCGCCATTGTAAGTCCGGAGAGGGCTACTCTCATTCTTGCGCCCGGCGGTTCGTTCATCTGACCGTACACCAAGGCTGTTTTATTGATAACGCCCGATTCGCACATTTCGTTATAAAGGTCGTTTCCCTCACGGGTACGCTCGCCTACGCCGGTGAAAACCGACAGACCGCCGTGCTGTTTTGCAACGTTATTTATAAGCTCCATTATAAGAACCGTCTTACCTACGCCCGCGCCGCCGAAAAGACCGATTTTACCGCCCTTTGCATAGGGGCAGATAAGGTCAACGACTTTAATTCCCGTTTCCAGTATTTCGGTGGTGCTTTCCTGTTCGTCATAAGCCGGGGGCTTTCTGTGGATTTCCCAGCGTTCCGGATTTTCCGGGTTAGGCTTGTTGTCAACGGCTTCGCCCAAAAGGTTAAAAATTCTGCCCAGGGTGCAGTCGCCTACCGGAACCGTTATTCCCTTGCCTGTGTCAACGGCTTTTTCGCCTCTTGTAAGTCCGTCTGTTGAGCTCATTGCGATACAGCGTACAACGTCGTCGCCCAAATGCTGTGCAACCTCTGTTACTATTTTTTTGCCGTTATGCTCAATTTCAACAGCGTTTAAAAGGTCGGGAAGGTGTCCGTCGGAAAATTTTATGTCAAGCACAGGACCGATAACCTGAATGACCGTGCCTATATTTTTTTCGCTCATTTTGCTTCCTCCTAAATTAATCCAGGGCTTCCGCTCCGGAAACGATTTCCGTAAGCTCCTGGGTAATTGCCGCTTGTCTTGCTCTGTTGTATCTTAAATTAAGTCCCTCAATCATTTCACCGGCATTTTTGTTTGCGGATTCCATAGCCGTGCGCCGTGCGCCGAACTCCGAGGCTTGTGCCTCCGCGACCGCTCCGTACATTATTCCGCCTAAGTACTGGGGTATTATAAGGTCAAAGGCGGCGGAGGGCGAAGGCTCGCATATCATAAGCTCGTGTGCTTTTTTCTCCTTTGCTTCCGGGGCGGAAACCGGCAGAATAAGCTGTGTAACCGGTACCTGCGACAGAACGGAAACGAATTTTGTGTAGCACACGTAGAGTCTGTCAAATGCGCCTTCTTTATATTTTTTTGCCAGCAAAAGTCCTATCTGATAGCAGTCGGAAATTGTGATGTCCTCGGTAACGTTAAAGTCCTCGGAGAGAATTTCTGCATTTTTGCGGTCGAAGTACTCTGCGGTTTTTTTACCGATTGGCAAAACGCAGTATTCGCCGCCGTTTGCTTTTTCCATAGCGGCTTTTAAAACATTGCTGTTGTAGCCGCCGGCTAAGCCTCTGTCACCGGCTATTACCACAAAGCAGGTCTTTTTTACCTCACGCGGGGTTGTGAAAACAGATGAAAAATCCGAGCTGCTTTTTGAGATATCGAAAAGCGCCTGCTGCAGAATTTCAAAAAACGGACGCGATTTTCCCACGCGCTCTTTTGCACGGCGAAGCTTTGAAGAAGCAACAAGCTCCATTGCTTTTGTTATCTGCATTGTGCTTTCAACGCTTTTAATTCTGTTTTTTATGTCCTTCATGGACGCTCCTGCCATTGCTTCTCACATCCTATCTGCTTTTTAAAAAATCCGCTTTGTAATCGTTAATTGCCGCGGCAAGCTTTTGCTCCGTTTCCTTGGAGAGGTCGCCGGTTTCAACGATTGTTTTCAAAATATCGCCGTGAACCGCCTTTAAGTTCTCAAACAGTCCGGTTTGGAACTCGCCGATATCGGAAACTTCGATTTCTTTTAAATATCCGTTTACAACGGCGTAAATTATCGCAACCTGAAGTTCAACGTCAATAGGTGTGTTTCTGCCCTGCTTTAACACTTCCACAATGCGCTCGCCCTGTGCAAGACGCGCTTTTGTGTCATCGTCCAAATCGGAGCCGAACTGAGCAAATGACTGCAGCTCTCTGTACTGGGAGTACGCAAGCTTAAGTCTGCCCGATACTTTTTTCATCGCCTTAATCTGAGCGTTTCCGCCTACACGCGATACGGATATACCGGGGTTTACCGCCGGCATTATGCCGCTGTGGAAAAGCTCTGTTTCCAGGAATATCTGCCCGTCCGTTATGGAAATAACGTTTGTGGGGATATATGCCGAAACATCGCCTGCCTGAGTTTCGATTATGGGCAGTGCGGTAAGCGAGCCGCCGCCGTATTCCGGGGCAAGGCGTGCCGCACGCTCCAAAAGACGTGAATGGAGGTAGAATACATCTCCGGGATAAGCTTCACGTCCCGGCGGTCTGCGGATAAGAAGGGAGAGTGCTCTGTACGCAACCGCATGCTTTGATAAATCGTCATAAACTATTAAAACGTCTTTTCCTTGATTCATAAAATATTCGCCCATGGCGCAGCCGGAATAAGGTGCGATATACTGCATGGGGGCAAGTTCCGACGCAGACGCGGAAACAACAATTGTGTAATCCATTGCGCCGTTTTTGTAAAGTGTGTCAACAAGCTGTGCAACGGTTGAGTTTTTCTGACCGATTGCAACGTAAACGCATATAACGTCCTTGCCTTTCTGGTTTATTATGGTGTCAAGAGCGATAACGGTTTTACCTGTTTGTCTGTCGCCGATTATAAGCTCACGCTGACCTCTGCCGATAGGTATCATAGAGTCTATAGCCTTAATACCCGTCTGCAGCGGAACGGAAACGGATTTACGCTCGATAATTCCGGGCGCCGGGCTTTCTATGGGGCGGTACTCAGAGGCATCAACCGAACCTTTGCCGTCGATTGGTGCACCAAGGGCATTTACAACCCTGCCGATAAGCTTTTCGCCCACGGGGACGGAAACAACCTTTTTTGTGCGCTTTATAACGTTGCCTTCTTTAATTCCGCTGTCCGAACCCAAAATTACTATGCTGACATGAGTTTCTTCCAAATTCAGCGCCATTCCGTATTCACCGTTTTCAAACTGCAAAAGCTCGTTTGACATGCAGTTTGAAAGACCGTGTGCCTTTGCAATACCGTCGCCGACTTCTATTACATAGCCGGTTTCGGAACATTCTGTTTTATTTGAATAATTTTTAATCTGGTCTTTAATGATTTTACTGATTTCGTCGGCTTTTAGCTGCATTATCATACCATCCTTCCGCTGATTTGGTTTTTAATTGACTCAAGTCGGCTTTTTACGCTTGAATCAATCTGAGTGTCGGAAAACCGCACTACCAAACCGCCAATCATTGTGCTGTCTGTCTTGCTGTGCACCACAACCGTCTTGTTTATAAGCCCCGACAGCTTGTCCGCAAGCTTTTCTTTAAGCTCGCCGGACATGGGAACTGCCGTTACCGCGGTGACAATTTCTATATTGTTGTCCTTGTTATACATGGCTTCAAAACGGCGCGCACATTCCCCGAACTTATAAACCGCCTTTTTTTCCGTGAGCAGCTTTAAAAAATTCAGCACATACTCACATACCTTGCCGGAAAACGCCTCATCAACAAGACTAAGTCTTTTTTCAAGGTCTATCATGGGCGAGTCAAGCAGGGCTTTGTATTCTGCGCTTAAAAGGGGTTCAAGCTCGTTTAGCTGGTTGTGCACAAGGTCTGTTTTGCCCTCATCTTTGCACAGCGAATAAAGGGAAGCGCCGTAGCTTGCTGCAAAATCCGTCATAGGCTTTCACCGATTTTGTCGATACATTCGCTTATAAGCGCACTGTGGTCGGTGCCCGACAAATCCCTTTCTATAACTTTTTGCGCAATATCAACTGCCATTGCGGAAATATCGGTTTTTATTTCTTCCGCGGCAGCCTTTTTCTCGCGCTTTATCTCTTCGTCAGCTTTCTGCATGATTCCGGACGCTTTTTCCTGAGCGTCGTGCAGAATCTGCTCCGAACGAAGGGAGGCCGTGCGCTGTGCGTCGGTTACAAGCTTTGTTGCCTCCGTTTTTGCCTCGGCAAGCTTTTGCTCATATTCCGCGCGCAGCTTTTCGGACTCCTGCTTGTCCGCAGAAGCGTCATTATACATCTGTTGTATTTCCTGTCCGCGTTTTTCGATTATCCCGGTGATGGGCTTGAAAAGCAGCTTTTTCATAATGAAAATAAGTATCGCCAGGTTAATCCATGTGAAAATCAAAGTCCATGTGTCAATAGTAACAAATGAAAGCGTCATGTAAATAACCTCGCCTTACAGCAAATTAATAAGCGGATTTGCAAATAAAAGGATAAGCGCCACAACAAGACCGTAAATACCTGTTGATTCCGCAACGGCGCAGCCTAAAAGCATTGTGGTTGTGATATCGCCTTTTGCCTCGGGTTGTCTGCCTACTGCCTCGGCGCCTTTACCTGCCGCAAAACCCTGACCTATACCGGGGCCGATACCTGCGATCATTGCCAAACCTGCGCCGATTGCCGACGCTGCCAAAATAATTGCTCTTTCCATTTTCTTTTCCTCCTAAAAAAATATTTTTTATTCTGCACTTGAAACAAATACCATCGTAAGCATACATATTATATAAGCCTGCAGAAAGCTTGTGAAAATGTCAAAATACAGTGATAAAAACGCCGGCAGACCGATTTGAAAAATCGGAATACTCTGTATTGCCGCTATTGGTACAAAGTGAAGCACAGCAGAGCTTAAAGCCGCCAGTGCGCCGTATATAAGCCCGGTGATTACAAGCCCTGAGGCAATGTTTCCGAAATGACGGAAAGACATTGAAATCGGGTTTGCGATTTCGCCGATAATGTTAATGGGCAAAAGCACCGGTATAGGCTGAGTAAATGATTTAAGCCAGCCTCCGGCGCCGTGGCATCTTATGTTGTTGCCCTGTATCATGAAAAAGGCAAGAAGCGCCCAGCCCAAGGTTGTGCTTAAATCCGCCGTGGGGGCTCTCGCACCCACAAGTCCCGAAAGACTGCTTATTGCGGACAGTGTGAACAGTGCGCCGATATACGGAACAAACATGGGCATATATTTTTCGCCCATTGTGTCACGCACAAGGTTTTGCACCGCGCCCACAAGCTGTTCTGCAATAATCTGCTTTTTGCTTGGGTTTTTTACGGATAAATTACGGGTCAAAATAAAGCATATAACGGTTATAATCCCAATAATTATCCATGAGTTCACAATCGTTTCGGTAATATTGATTCCGCCCAAAACCGGGATTGTAAATATTACCTTCGGACCGCTTACACTGAAATTCAATTTTTATGCCCTCCTTTCCTGTCGGAAAAGTTCAGTATATATACCGAAAGGCGTATAAACACCAGAGGTATAACTGCCGCAAGGTAGTTAAAATACGGGGCTTTTATCGCCCATACCACAGCCGCGGCAATAAGCGCAAGGCGTATAAAATAGCTAAGCGCCATAAGCGAACCGGCACCGCTTTTTGAGCGTTCCATGGATTTTTCCACGGTAAAGCTCATAACCAAAAAGTTAACGGCGCTTACCGCGCAGCCCAAAAGCGCACCGTATAAAACCGGAAGGTTAAAATGTCCTGCCGCCGCAAAAATAAGCAGCATAACGGCAGTAAGTGCGACAACGCACAGGGTAACTCTCTTTACTTCGCGAATAACAGCTCCGGACACGTTATTTGTCCTCCTTATTCATAATTTCAGAAAGCTTTAAAAGATTTGAAAAGCCTGCCGCCGCACCCAGAATTGCGCCGAGTATTACAAGCCACGATCCTATGCCGTATTTTCGGCACAGATATCCCGAAACCCATATGCACAAAATCACGGGAACCGCAACGGAAATGCCCACCTGGGTAAGCATTGTCAAAGCCTTTAACACATCTTTTCTCATAGGTCGGCAGGGCGGCTGCCTTTGCCGAACCGGTAAAGTATTGCGTCAACAATTCTTTCCGATGCTTTGCCGTCGCCGTAGGGGTTAACGGCATTAGCCATTTTATTGTATTCTTCCTTATCTGTAAGCAGAGTATGCGCCATGTTGTATATTACGTCCTCGTCAATTCCGGCGAGCTTAACTGTGCCGGCTTCTATTGCCTCCGGGCGTTCCGTTTCGTTTCTTAAAACAAGAACGGGTTTGCCAAGGGACGGCGCCTCCTCCTGAAGACCGCCGGAATCCGTCATAATCATATAGCTTCTGTGCATTGCGTTATGAAGCTCGTTTACGTCAACCGGGTCGATAAGCAAAACGCTTGGGTTATTGCCCAGTATTTCGTTTGCAACCTCGCGTACCGCCGGATTCAGGTGAACGGGGTACACAATCTGAACATCAGGAAAGTCGTTTGCAATACGCTTTAGAGCATTGCATATATTGCGCAGCGGCTGCCCAAGATTTTCACGCCTGTGGGCGGTAACAAGAATAACGCGTTTTCCCGAAAAATCTGCTTTTTCCAAGCCTTCGCCGAATTTAAAATCATCTCTTACCGTAGTTTTCATTGCATCGATTACGGTGTTTCCGGTGATGAAAATATCCTCTTCCGGGATATTTTCACGCAAAAGGTTTTGTTTGTTTGACTTTGTGGGTGCAAAATGCATTTCCGCAATTCTGCCTGTTAAGTTTCTGTTCATCTCCTCCGGGAAGGGAGAGTATTTATCAAATGTGCGGAGTCCCGCCTCAACGTGTCCTACCGGAACCTGGTTGTAAAACGCCGCAAGAGCGCCCACAAAAGATGTGGTCGTATCGCCGTGAACCAAAACTATGTCGGGCTTTGCTTCTTTAATTACATTGTCAAGACCCTCAAGAGCGCCTGTTGTTATTGTGGTTAGGGTCTGGCGCTGTTTCATTATGTTAAGGTCGTAGTCCGGCTTGATTTTAAAAATGTCAAGCACCTGGTCAAGCATCTGCCTGTGCTGAGCCGTAACGCACACAATGGACTGAATTTCGTCATGCCGCTCAAGCTCGTGAACCAGCGGCGCCATTTTTATAGCCTCCGGGCGCGTCCCGAAAACCGTCATTACTTTGATTTTACTCAACTTCATCGCCTCTTTCTTTATTGTGGATTGCAAGCACCTTAAGACCTGCAAGCATTAAAACCATAACTGCAAAAATAAATATAAAAGCACGTTCAAAACCGCTCAGTATAAGTACAACCGCGCTTAGTGACAAAAGTCCGCTTGCTATGCAGAGAATTGTTACGGACTGCCGCTGGTTAAAGCCCATGTCAATAAGTCTGTGATGAAGATGTCCGCGGTCGGGGTGCATGGGCGACTGACCCTTCAAAAGACGTCTTATAATTGCAAATGACGTGTCAAAAATGGGCAGCGCCAAAATCAGAAACGGCACGCATATTGAAATTGCCGCATAGCCTTTAAAAAGACCCATAACGCTTATGCTTCCGAAAACAAAGCCCAAAAACGTGGAACCGGCGTCGCCCATGAATATTGAAGCCGGGTACTTGTTGTAGGGCAGAAAACCGAAGCACGAGCCCGCTATCGCGGCAGCAACTATGGCAAGGTTTGTTTCTCCCGTTAAAATTGCAACGGAGAAAAGGGATATTGCCGAAATTGCCGAAACTCCCACGGAAAGACCATCCAGTCCGTCAATTAAGTTAAAGGCGTTTGTAACGCCCACTATCCAGAAAACCGTAAGAGGTACAGCCCACATTCCAAGTGAAATGTACTGACCGCTTACAAAAGGATTTGTAACATATTCTATCTTAACGCCGTGAAGCACAACCAAAAGCGCCGCAAGTATCTGAATTAAAAATTTAAACAGCGCCGATAAATCAAGAATATCGTCCAAAACGCCGAGAGATACTATTATAACCGCTCCCAAAAGCACACCCATAAGCTGGCTGTCCACATTGCAAAAGCACAGTATGGATATAAGCGCACCGTAGAATATGGCAACGCCGCCTATTGTGGGAATGGGGCGCTTGTGCATGCGCCGTTCGTCTTTCGGAATATCAATCGCGCCTATTTTAAAGGACAGCGTTTTTACAATAGGTGTCGCCGCGTAGGCAATGGCAAAAGCAACCGCAATGGCAAACACCAGTCTAAGACCAATGTCAAGTATCATAGTTTTTTTAATCCTTTCTTATCTTTCGGTAAAGCCGACTTTCTTATATACTTTTCTTAGGGTTTTGTATGCGGTGTGAGCCGCCTTTTCGGCGCCTGCACGGTATATCTTTTGCAGATATTCCTTGTCGGTTGAAAGCTGTCTGAATTTTTCCTGTAATGGTGCAAGACTGTCCGCCGTAACCTCCGCAACGGCTGTTTTAAATTCGCCGTAGCCCTTGCCCTCAAATTCACGCTGTGCCTCGTCCATGGTTTTACCTGTCAAAACGCAGTAAATGGTAAGAAGGTTGTTTATGCCGTCCTTGCCCTCGCGGTATACTATTTCGCCTTCGCTGTCGGTCACCGCGCGTTTGAATTTGCGCATAATTGTGTCTTTATCGTCCAAAATTGCGATATAGCCGTTGGGGTTGGGGTCTGATTTGCTCATTTTTGACGTCGGGTCCGCAAGACTCATAACCTTTGCGCCCATTTTACCCACATATGCCTCCGGTATTTTAAACACATCGCCGTAAATTCCGTTAAATCTTCCGGCGATATCTCTTGTTATTTCAAGGTGCTGCAGCTGGTCCTTGCCCACCGGCACAAGGTCTGCCTGATAAAGCAGAATATCTGCCGCCATTAAAACGGGGTATGTGAAAAGTCCGCTGTTTATATTATCCGCATGCTTTGCCGCTTTATCCTTAAACTGGGTCATTCTCTGAAGCTCTCCCATGTAGGTGTAGCAGTTTAAAATCCACGAAAGCTCCGCATGGGCACTTACATGGCTCTGGAAAAACAGCGTGCTTTTTTCCGGGTCGATGCCGCTTGCAAGATAAATCGTAAAAATTTCCATTGCTCTTTTGCGGAATTCCGCCGGGTTCTGGCGCACAGTTATGGAGTGCAGGTCGGCTACACAGTAGTAGCAGTCGTAGTCGTCCTGGAGCGTTCCCCAGTTTTTCAAAGCGCCGATATAGTTGCCCAATGTCAAAAATCCGCTTGACTGTATTCCGCTTAAAATTCGTTTCTTATCTTCCATTATAAAGCACCTTTCCGAGAATTTCTATACCCTCTTTAATCTGTTCGTCCGACGCCATGGAGTAATTAAGACGGAATGCGGACGTTACTTCGTTCGGGTCTGTCAGCGCGCTTGCACCGGGAACTATGGCAACATTGTTTTCAAGAGCGATTTTGTTTAAATCCGCGCTGTTGCTTCCGTCACATGGGTCACACCACAAAAACAGACCGCCCTCCGGAGAGGTTGATTTTACGTTTTTCGGGAAATACTTTTCTATACATTCTTTCATTAATGCGCATTTTTTGCCGATTGACTCGCAGCTTGCTTTAATATGCTCGTCCAAATCATAGCGCTTTATGTATTCGCTTATCATCATCTGTGAAATAACGTTTGTGTGCACGTCGCTTACCTGCTTGCATACAACGCATTTTTCGATAAGCTCGGAATCTGCGCATAAAAATCCTACGCGAAGTCCCGGGGCAATTATCTTTGAAAACGAACCGGCATATATTACAATGTTGTCTGTATCCATTGACTTAACCGTAGGTACCGGGGTTCCGGCAAAGCGAAGTTCGCCGTAGGGATTATCTTCTATAATAAATACGCCGTGCTTTTTGGCAACCTCCAAAAGCTGTTTTCTCTTTTCAAGTGACATGGTACGTCCCGACGGGTTCTGGAATGTGGGAATAGTGTAAATAAGCTTGATATTTTTGTGTTCGCTTAAGGTTTCGTCAAGCTTGTCGATGTTCATTCCGTCCTCGTCCATGGGAACGCCGTACAGCTTTGCATTGTATGAGCGGAAGCAGTTGAGTGCGCCGACAAACGACGGGATTTCGCATGCAACGCCGTCACCTTCGTTTAAAAGAGCTTTTGAAACTAGCTCAATGCCCTGCTGACCACCGGAAACCACAATAACGCTGTCTTTGTCGTTTCCCACGCCCTGGGATTTAAGGCGTTCTTTAATCTGCTCAATCAAAGGAGCGTAACCCTCGGTTATACCGTACTGCAAGGCGGTAGGTCCCTGGTTTAAGAATATATCCCTTGAAATTTCCGCAAGCTCGCGGTTGGGATAAAGGTCGGGAGAAGGCATGCCGCCGGCAAAGGAAATCATTCCGGGGCGTGCAATCGCTTTAAATGCCGCTCTTATTGCAGAGCCGTGCAGGTCTTTTGTTCTATCGGAAAATTCAATACTCATTTCAATTTCTGTCCTTTCTGAAATTACAACTTTCTACAATAAATCATTTTAACATATTATTCAATACTTGACAAGAACAAATTAAAAATATATTATATATATGTGTAAAATTTTTATTAACTGTATAATTTGAGGAGGATTTGCAATGTCAAAGGCAAGGACACGTTTTGCTCCCAGCCCTACGGGATATATGCACATAGGCAATCTGCGCACCGCACTTTACGCTTATCTGCTTACAAAATCCATGGGAGGAGATTTTATATTAAGAATCGAGGATACCGACCAGGAACGCTATGTTGAAGGCGCAACGGATGTTATTTACAATACGCTTAAGGAAACCGGTCTTATCTGGGACGAAGGCCCCGATATCGGCGGAAACTACGGTCCGTACATTCAAAGCGAAAGAAAACATCTTTATAAGGAGTATGCCGAAAAGCTGGTTGAAAGCGGACATGCTTACTACTGCTTCTGCGATAAGGAGCGTCTTGAAAGAGTGCGCCATGAATGTGAAGTGCAAAAGCTGCCGCCGAAGTACGATAAGCACTGCATGTCTCTTACGAAAGAGGAAATCAAGGCAAAGCTTGACGCCGGCGTGCCTTACGTTATCAGACAAAACATGCCCGTTTCCGGCACAACGTCCTTTGACGATGCCGTTTTCGGCAGAATAACCGTTGAAAACAGCACTTTGGACGACCAGATTCTGCTTAAGTCGGACGGAATGCCCACATATAATTTTGCAAATGTTATAGACGACCATTTAATGGGCATAACCCACGTTATCCGCGGAAACGAGTATCTGTCCTCCACACCGAAGTACAATCTTTTGTATGAGGCGTTCGGCTGGGAAATACCGCAGTACATTCACTGCTCGCCGGTAATGCGTGACCATACTCACAAGCTTTCAAAGCGTGACGGTGACGCATCTTACGAGGATTTTATAAAGAAGGGCTATCTTAAAGAGGCTATTATAAATTATATTGCCCTTTTGGGCTGGAGTCCCCAGGGCGACAGGGAAAAGTATACCCTGTCAGAGCTTGCCGAGGTTTTCTCGGTTGAAGGAATAAGCAAATCTCCGGCGATTTTTGACGAAAACAAGCTTGCATGGCTAAACGGCGAATATATAAGGGATCTTACGCCGGAGCAGTTCCATGAAAAGGCAAAACCCTATTACGAAGGCATTATTACAAAGCCGGAAATTGATACGAAAAAAATCAGTGCGCTTTTGCAGAAAAGAACGGAAAAACTTTCGGATATTCCGGAGCAGATTGACTTTTTTGAAAAACTTCCCGAGTATGACAACGCTTTGTTTGTTCATAAAAAAATGAAAACAAACGAGGAAAATTCAAAAACTGCTTTGCTTGCCGTAAAGGAGCTTTTTGAAAATCAGACCGACTGGAGTTTTGACGCTCTTCATGACGCGGCAATGGGTCTTGTGGAAAAACTGGGCGTTAAAAACGGACAGCTTTTATACCCCCTGCGCGTGGCTTTGTCGGGCAAGGCATTCACTCCCGGCGGCGGCATAGAACTTGCGGAAATTTTGGGCAGGGACGAGTCGTTAAAGCGAATCGATATCGCAATAAATAAGCTATGAACAGAATAATTATAGATACCGACCCCGGAACGGACGACGCTGTTGCGCTTCTTGCGGCAGCAGCATTGGGTCTGCCGGTTGATACGGTTATTTCAACTTACGGTAATGTCTGCCACAGCAAAACCCACAGAAATCTTGTTAATTTAAACGGATATCTTAAGCTTTGCGAAAATATAATATACGGTGCCGATGCTCCTTTGGACGGCACGGGTTTTACCGCCGAGAAGGCTCACGGCGCAGACGGCGTGGGCGGTGTTGTGCTGCCGGAATTTGCCGATACTTCGCGCCGCGGCGACTTTGCGGTAAAGCTGTCGGACCGCATATTAAAGCTTGGCACGGCGGATTATATATCCCTCGGTCCGCTTACAAATCTTGCGGTTGTGCTCAAGCGTTTTCCCGAATGTAAGCAGCATATAAAAAGTCTTACCGTAATGGGCGGCGGCTTTAATGTAAGCAACATTCCCCATAACGCGGAGTTTAATATAGGCTGTGACCCGACAGCGGCAAAATATGTGCTGGAAAGCGGACTTGATATAACTCTTGTTCCGCTGGACGTAACACATAAAATTTGCCTTTCTGCCGGTGAGATAGCCTATATAACGGATAACGCTGATAACCCTCTTGCGGAAATTATGAGGTATAATTATAAAGCGGCGGTTGCAAAAAACGACGGCGGCGCACTCATTCATGACGCAACCGCGGTTATTGCTTACGCGTACCCGGAGGTGTTTTCCGGCAAAACCGCGGAGGTTAAAATCGATAAATACGGCGCTCTTTCCTTTGGGGGCGAGGGCAATATAAAAGTAATTCTTGACGCAGACAGACAGTTTGTCATAAATAAGTTAAAAAACAGCTATGATATGCTTAAGACGGAGTGACGGCGAATGAATATTTCTCAGTTAAAATATGCGGTGGAAATCGAAAAGGCAGGCTCGATAACTCAGGCGGCGGAAAACCTGTTTATGGGTCAGCCGAATCTGAGCAAGGCTATAAAGGAGCTTGAAACGGAGCTTGGCATAACAATCTTTAAACGCACCTCCACAGGCGTTGCCGTAACGTCTGTCGGGCGCGAATTTTTGCTTTATGCAAAAAGTATACTGTCTAAAATTAATGAGATTGAGGAAATCTATATTAAAAAAAGCAAAAATGCAGCCGCGTTCAGCCTGTGCGCCGCTCAGGCGGACTATGTGTACCAAGCGTTTTTAAGGCTTGCACGCAATATCGAAAGCGATGAAATGGATATAAAATTCAAGGAAACCGATTCCGTTACAGCCGCAAAGGCTGTTGCGGACGGTGAGTTTAATATGGGCATAATCCGCTGGGAGAAAAAGTATCGCTCTAATTTCTTAAGCTATTTTGAGGATAAAAACTTAGGTTATGAGGAAATCTGGGACTTTGAGCGTTTGGCAGTCATGTCTGAGGATCACCCTCTTGCAAATTGCGAAAATCTGGATAAAGCTATGCTGTCTGATTATATTCAGGTTATGAGGGGCGACCTTTCCGTTCCGTTTATGTCCGTTGCGGAGTCCAGAATTGAGCGTACTGCCCAGTCCAAAAAGAAAATTTACATGTTTGAGCGCAGCAGCCGTTACAATCTGCTGTCCATGTCCAAAAACGCCTACACCCTGTCGCCGCCCGTTACCGAGGCAACTCTTAAAAAATACGGGCTTATTCAGCGCAAGGTTGCCGGCAGCCATTCAAGCGATGTGTTTATTTACCGCAAAGATTACATTAAAAGCGATTTGGATTTGGAATATATAAGTTACCTTGAAAATATTATAGAAGGGCTGGGTGAAAAGCTGTGAGAGTCGGAATCGGCTATGATGTTCACCGCCTTGAATACGGCAGAAAATTAATTCTCGGCGGCGTGGAAATACCTTATGAAAAGGGGCTTTTGGGTCATTCCGATGCCGACGTTTTGGTTCACGCTCTTATGGACGCGATGCTCGGCGCCGCTGCTTTGGGCGACATAGGCAGGCATTTCCCCGATACCGACGAAAAGTACCGCGGAATTTCAAGCATAAAGCTTCTCGAAAACGTTGCGGCGCTTATTGCCCAGAAGGGATACTGCCTTGCAAATGCCGATTGTGTGGTGGTTGCACAGGCACCCAAACTTGCACCGTATATAGAGAAAATGCGCGAAAATATCGCTGTCGCAGCCGGCGTCGATACAGATTGCATAAGCGTTAAGGCTACCACGACCGAACGGCTTGGTTTTGAGGGCAGAGGCGAAGGAATTTCAGCTCAAAGTGTGATTTCCTTAGAAAAACTTTAAAAAACGGAGAAAAACGGAGAAAATCGGAGCTAATTTGAAAATTTGGCTGTAATCGGACTATGACGGATATTGCAAAATATACCATTCGTGAGTATTATATAGTTAATGATTAGCACTCGCCTTGATAGAGTGCTAACAAAACAGTAAATATTATTTAACAGCATATAAAGGAGGAAACAACAATGAACATTAAACCATTGGCAGACAGAGTTGTTATTAAAATGCTTGAAAGCGAAGAAACCACAAAGAGCGGCATCGTTCTTCCCGGTTCGGCAAAGGAAAAGCCCCAGATGGCTGAGGTTATCGCAGTAGGACCCGGCGGCGTTGTTGACGGCAAGGAAGTTAAGATGGAGCTTAACGTTGGCGACAAGGTTATAACAAGCAAATACGCCGGTACTGAAGTTAAGTTTGACGGTGTTGAATACATTATTCTGCGCCAGAGCGATGTTTTGGCGAAAATTGACTGATATTTATAAGGAGGCAGATTAATCATGGCAAAGGATATTAAATTCGGCGAGGAAGCAAGAAAAGCTTTGGAACGCGGTGTAAACCAGCTTGCCGATACAGTTAAAATTACACTTGGACCCAAAGGCAGAAATGTCGTTTTGGATAAGAAATTCGGTGCACCGTTAATTACAAACGACGGTGTTACAATTGCAAAGGACGTTGAACTTGAGGACCCGTTTGAAAACATGGGTGCACAGCTTGTAAAAGAGGTTGCCACAAAGACAAACGATGTTGCCGGTGACGGTACAACAACAGCGACACTTCTTGCACAGGCAATCATCAGAGAGGGTCTTAAGAATGTTGCTGCAGGCGCAAACCCCATGGTTGTTAAAAAGGGTATTGACAAGGCTGTAAATGCGGCAGTTACCGCAATTAAAGGCAATAGCACCACAATAAACGGTAAGGCCGACATTGCTCAGGTTGCTGCAAACTCGGCAGCGGACGCAGATGTGGGCGAGCTTATCGCAGATGCTATGGATAAGGTTTCAAAGGACGGCGTTATCACTCTTGAAGAGGGCAAAACAGCCGAAACTTATTCAGAGGTTGTACGCGGCATGCAGTTTGACCGCGGCTATATTTCGCCTTACATGGCAACAGATACGGAGAAGATGGAAGCTGTTCTTGACGACCCGTACATTCTTATTACAGATAAGAAAATTTCAAATATTCAGGACGTTCTCCCCGTTTTGGAGCAGATTGTTCAGCAGGGCAAAAAGCTTCTTATTATTGCAGAGGACGTTGAGGGCGAGGCTCTCGCAACAATTCTTGTTAATAAGCTGAGAGGCACATTCACATGCGTTGCCGTAAAAGCTCCGGGCTTCGGCGACAGAAGAAAGGCTATGCTTGAAGATATCGCTATTTTGACAGGCGGCGAGGTTATTTCCGAGGATTTGGCTTTAGACCTTAAGGAAACAAAGATTGAACAGCTCGGCCGTGCTCATCAGGTTGTTGTTCAGAAGGAAAATACAATTATCGTTGACGGTCTCGGCGACAAAGAGCAGATTAAAAACAGAGTTGCCCAGATCAGAACACAGATTGAGGAAACAACTTCCGAGTTTGATAAAGAAAAGCTTCAGGAGCGCCTTGCAAAGCTGTCGGGCGGTGTTGCCGTAATTAAAGTCGGCGCAGCAACCGAAACGGAAATGAAGGAGAAAAAGTTAAGAATAGAGGACGCACTTGCCGCAACACGCGCAGCTGTTGAGGAAGGTATCGTTGCCGGCGGCGGTACGGCGTTTATTAACGCAATCCCCGCTGTTGAAAAGCTTCTTGCTGATGTAACGGGCGATGAAAAGACAGGCGTTCAGATTATTCTTAAGGCTTTGGAAGAGCCTGTTAAGCAGATTGCGAAAAACGCAGGTCTTGAAGGCTCGGTAATAGTTGAAAAGGTTAAGGATTCAAAACCCGGAATCGGTTATAACGCACTCATCGATGAGTATCAGGATATGGTTAAGGCCGGTATCGTAGACCCCACAAAGGTTACACGTTCGGCATTGCAGAACGCAGCAAGCGTTGCTTCAATGATCCTGACAACAGAGAGTGTTGTTGCGGATATCCCCGCACCCGAACCGGCTATGCCTGCCGGCGGTGCACCCGGAATGGGCGGCATGTATTAATAAATAATCTTGACGGAGCTGATTTTTTCGGCTCCGTTTTTGTTTTACCGAAAAATACCGATATATCGGGGATTTTTTGAAAATTTATACGTCATTTTGTGACAAAAATATTAATTAAATGTTAAATTTTACGCTTTTTCCACACAAAATTCATAAAAACACCTTGCATTATTGTCTGTTTTGTTATATGATATATAGTAAGTGTGTGTATTAGACTCTATTACGGAGGTTATGTTATGACAAACAGACTTTTTCAAACTATAATTTATCAGGTTCAGCCGGCTTTTCAGGGCAGAAAGGCAGGCATAATAGACGAAAGCGGAACAGTGATTGCGTGCACGGACGTGGGTTCAATCGGCGAAGCATGCGATGAACAGATTCTGGATATGAAGTTTTCAAATGAGCCTATTGTGTTAAAAAATGTTACTTATAAACGTATCGGCGGCAGAAATCGCTCCGAATACATTGTTTTTTGCACGGGAACGGACGAGCTTTCACACAGCGGTTCCATTATTTTAAGCGTTGCTCTTTCGCAGATAAAGCAGCTTTATGATGAAAAATACGACAAGATAAGCTTTATCAAAAATATTTTGTCCGACAATGTAATGTCTTTTGATATTCACAGCAAGGCGCGCACTCTGCATCTTAATATCGAATGCCCCAGGGTTGCGTTTTTAATTCATACCAAAAGTGAAGAATATATTGCCCATGAGGTTATCTCCGGTATGTTCCCCGACAGAAACAAGGACTTTGTTATAAGCATGAATGAAACGGACGTTGTTCTTATAAAAGAGGTTCGGGAGGATATAACCTCGAAGGAGCTTCATAAAATCGCTTCATCGATTGTTGATACTCTCGGCTCGGAGATTATGGCAAATGCCAAAATCGGCATAGGCTCAATTGTTACAAACATAATAGAAATCAACCGTTCGTTTAAGGATGCAAGCGTTGCCCTTGACGTGGGCAAGGTTTTTGACAACGAACAGTCCATAGTAAATTACAATAACTTAGGTATCGGCAGAATTATATATCAGCTGCCCACAAAGCTTTGCGAGCTGTTTTTAAAAGAGGTTTTCCGCAAGGGCTCGATTGATATGTTGGATGATGAAACCATAACAACGATTCAAAAGTTCTTTGAGAATAACTTGAATGTCAGCGAGGCGTCGCGTCAGCTTTTTGTTCACAGAAACACACTTGTTTACAGACTGGACAAGATTCATAAAATCACCGGTCTTGACCTCAGAAAGTTTGATGACGCTATAGTGTTTAAGGTTGCAATGATGGTTCACCGTTATTTGAATTCCGATACTTTGAATATTTAAGGGGGCGGCGTTTTGGTATTTTTTAAAGGTGTAACAAAGATATATGAAAAAACCGACACGACAGCTCTTAAAAATGTTAACTTCTATATCGACAAGGGTGAGTTCGTGTTTATAATCGGCTCCTCCGGTGCAGGAAAATCCACGCTTACAAAGCTTATACTGGGTGAGGAGGCTCCGACGGAAGGCGAAATTATAATTAACAACATAGATGTAGGTTCCCTTCGCCACAAAGATATCCCGTATTACAGGCGCGGTCTTGGAATGGTGTTCCAGGATTTCAGGCTGTTAAACGGCAAAAACGTTTACGATAACGTTGCCTTTGCAATGCAGATAAGAAATGCATCTTCAAAGGAAATTCGCCGTGTTGTGCCCAATGTTTTAAGCATGGTGGGACTTTCGCACAAGGCAAAGGCAATGCCCTTTGAGCTGTCCGGCGGCGAGCAGCAGCGTGTGGCTTTGGCGCGTGCTATGGTTAACGACCCGGCTGTTTTGATTGCGGACGAGCCTACCGGTAACTTAGACCCTGTTACCGCTGATGAAATTATGCAGATTTTAGACGATATAAATAAACGCGGAACAACTATTATCGTTGTTTCACATGCAAAGGATATCGTTGACAAAATGAAAAAGCGCGTTATCGAGCTTGAAAGCGGCTCAATGATAAGAGACGAGGAAAGAGGCGGTTATTCTTATGAGAGCTAAAACAATAACATACTTTTTTGAGGAAGGCGCAAAGGGCTTTTGGGTAAACGGTCTTATGTCGGTTGCTTCCGTGTTTATTGTTGTTGCGAGCCTTTTGATTCTCGGAATTTACATGGCGTTTTCCCTTAATATTAACTACATAGGCACTCAGTTTGAGCAGCAGTACGAAATAAGGGCATTTATCGAGTCGGGCACAAGCGAGGAACGCTTAAACCAGATTAAAGACGAAATAAGTAAAATAAAACACGTTAAAAATGCCGAAATCGTTACGGCAGGTCAGGCTTTTGAGGATTATAAAGGCACTCTCGGCGGTGATTCGGACATTTTGGACGGTCTTAAAGACGGCGACAATCCTTTAAGGGACGCGGTTAAAATTACGCTAAGCGATTTGAACTCCGCAAATGCGGTTGCAAAGACCGTTTCGGAAATTCCGAATGTCGCGAAGGTAAGAAACAGCCAGGACGTTGTGCAAAGCCTGTTAAAACTGACCGCTGCAATCCGCCACGGAAGCATGATTTTAATGATACTTTTAAGCGTGGTTGCTGTGTTTATTATTTCAAATGCAATAAGAATGACGGTTTTTGCACGCAGACGCGATATAGGAATAGCTAAGTTTCTCGGTGCGACAGACTGGTTTATCAGATGGCCGTTTATTATCGAGGGAGTAATAATGGGTGTTGTGGGTGCGCTTATCGCCCTTGCCCTCGTGGTCCCGGGATACAACTATATATTCACTTCCCTTAACAATATGGCGGGAAACGCGGTCAAATTCTATACCACCGATGTAATTGTGAAGGAAATTTCCGTTTGGTTCGTGGGAATAGGCGCGCTTTTGGGCGCTTTCGGAAGCGGAATATCCTTAGGCAGATATTTGCATGTGTAATGAAAGGAATAAAGGTTATGAAATTTAGTTCCAAGTCAAAAAGAATACTTGCGTTTATCGTTGTGGCGCTGTTTGCGGTTGCGGCATTGCTTCCGCTGACGTCAATGATGACAAACGCCGACAGCGTAAGTGACCTGCAGAAAAAAATTCAGAACAGCCAGAACAAGAAAAAGGAAATAAAAAAGGATATAAATGAAAAAACTCAGCAGAAGAAAAGCATTCAGGAGGAAATTAAGGCGTATGACGCGCAGATATCTGTGTTAAACAGCGAAATTACCGACATGAATGCAAAAATCGCTCAGGACGATGCTGTTATAGCCAAGGTCCAGACCGAGCTTAACGAAGCCACAGAGCGTGCGAAAAAGCAATACGAAACGTACAAGGAAAGAATACGTGTTATGTACGAAAACGGCAGCGAAAGCTATCTTGATGTTTTGCTTAAAGCCGAAAGTTTTTCGGATTTTTTGAACAGATATGAAATAGTTAAGCAGATAACCGAATATGATAATAATATGGTAAGCAAAATGGAGCAGACAAAAAAAACCATCGCCGATAACAAGGCACAGCTTGAGCAGGTGCGCGCCCAGAAGGTGACCAGAGTTAATTCGCTTAACACTTCAAAAAGCAGCCTTGCGGCAAAATCCAACGAGAAAAACAGTCTTGTTGCAAGCTTGAATTCGTCGATTGCAGAACTTGAAAAACAGGTTAAACAGCAAGATGCGGAGGAAGCTGCTACAAGAGCGCAGATTGCGAAATTACAGCAGCAGCGGCCTAAAGTTGCCTACACCGGCGGCTCTATGGTTTGGCCCGTTCCGTCCACAACACTTGTTACGTCAAATTACGGCTATCGTTTCCACCCGGTGTTAAAGTACAACAGACTTCATGCCGGCATGGATATCGGTGCCCGTACCGGGGCAAGCGTCGTTGCGGCAAATTCCGGAACGGTTATAAAGGCGGAGTATAATTCCTCCTACGGAAATCACGTTGTAATCGACCACGGCGGCGGCATATGCACCTTATATGCCCACGCAAGCAGACTGCTTGTAAGCAGAGGTCAAACCGTTAAAGCCGGACAGGAAATTATGAAGGCAGGTTCTACCGGTATTGTTTCCGGACCGCATCTTCACTTTGAAGTGCTTGTGAACGGCAAAACAACTAACCCTGCGGCATATTTATATTAATAACGGAAGGCATTTTAATGAATAATAAGCATAAAACTTTAATTGCAGTGTCGGTTTCGGTAATCGTTACCGCATTGCTCACATTCACGGCATCGTCGTGGTACTTCGGGGCAATCGATACGTCGAAGCTTTCTGCGGCACTCGGTATCCTTGATAAGTATTATTACCAAAAGCCGGACCTTGAAAAACTTGACGAGGCGGCAACCGCCGGCGCGGTGTCTGCTTTGGGCGACCCGTACACGGAGTACATGAATAAGGATGAGTGGGAAAGCTTTTCACAGCAGCTTGAGGCAGAGTACTGCGGAATAGGTGTTGTTGTCACAAAGGAAAAGCTTGGGGACTATCTTTTGGTTGTGTCGTCTTTTGAAAATTCGCCGGCAAAAGAAGCAGGTCTTGATACCGGTGACAAAATTACAAAGGTTGAGGGGACTTCTACCGCCGGAATGTCGGTTGACGATATTGTTGCCGGCATAAAAGGCAAAGAGGGTACGGAGGTTACGATAACAGTTCAAAAAAGCGGTGAAAACAAGGAAGAGAACATAAAGCTGACCCGAAAAATGATTGATATTGAAACCGTTTATTCCGAGCTTTTGGACGGCGGTTTCGGCTATATTCAGCTTACGTCGTTTAATGACGGCTGCGGCGAAAAGTTTATAAAGCATATGAATGACCTTATTGACAGCGGCGCAAAGTCACTGATTATTGACTTAAGGAGCAATGGCGGAGGTCTTACCAAGGAAGCTGAAACCATAGCAAATGCTCTTTTGCCCAAGGGCAGTGTTGTATATTCCACCAAAAACAAGGCGGGAAAAACAGATGTTATAAAAACAAAATCAGAAGGTAATACAACAATACCCATTGCCGTTTTGGTTGACGGCAATACCGCAAGTGCGTCCGAGATTCTTTCCGCTGCCATAAAAGAAAACGGCAGGGGAGTTTTGGTGGGGGCAAAAACCTTTGGTAAAGGGCTTGTTCAGACAGTATTTAATTTTACCGACGGTTCCGCTTTGAAAGTTACCATAGAGCAGTATTTTACGCCTGACGGAAATGATATAAACAAACTTGGAATACAGCCCGATTACCCGGTTGAGCTTAAAACGTCGGCAGACGAACAGCTTGATTACGCAAAAACCGTTTTAATGGGAAAAAACAATTGATTAAAAACCGTTCCGAATTTTTCGGAGCGGTTTTTTTAACGGCAGTGCACCGTAAGGCATATAATAATAGCGGAGGTGTTTTAAAAATGCATTATATTGTATTTAATTCCGTTACCGGTGCTACAAGAGTGAAAAATTATTTCCGCTTCAGCGGTGAGCGTGTTTCCATGACGCATACACCGAAGGAAATATCAAAAGGCGGCTGTTCATACAGCATAATTGTTGAGCCGCGCCTTACCGATCAGGTACTTGAAGCTGCGAAGGAATACGGAATTAAGGTTTTGGGAATATACGAACAAACGCCAAACGGTTTTTCACAAATTAATAGGACACTTTGAAGGGATTTGTTAAAATGATATATCTTGACAATGCCGCCTCCACTCACGCAAAGCCGCCTGAAGTTGCTGCCGCAGTATGCGGTTATCTGAGCGACTATGCCTCGAACAGCGGACGTTCCGGGCATAAGCTTTCGATATATACCGGAGAGAAAATTTACGAGTGCCGCGAGCTTTTGGCTCAGCTGTTTAATATAGATGATCCGTCACGGATTGCATTTACTCAAAATGCAACATTTGCAATTAATTTTGCCGTTCACGGTTTGGTTTCCAAGGGCAGTCATGTTGTCATAAGCGGCATGGAGCATAACGCGGTTGTTCGCCCGGTGGTTGCCTCCGGTGCGGATTACACTGTTGCCAAAGCCGATAAAAACGGCTTTGTTTCACCGCAAAGCGTTGAAGCGGCGCTTCGCAGCGATACCGCGCTTATCATTATAAATCACGCCTCCAATATAGTGGGAACAATAAACCCGATAACCGAAATAGGGAAAATTGCCGCCCGCCGCAACATTCCGCTTTTGGTTGACGCCGCGCAAACGGCAGGTGTTTTGGATATAGACGTAAAGCGTGACAATATTTCACTGCTTGCCTTTGCCGGTCATAAACTGCTTTTCGGACCGTCCGGAACCGGCGGTTTATATGTGAAAGAAGGAATAAAGCTCAAAACAATAATCCAGGGCGGCACCGGCACGCTTTCCGAGAGTGTCTATCAGCCCGATTTCATGCCGGACGCACTGGAAAGCGGAACGTTGAATGCTGTTGGCATTATCGGTCTTGCACAAGGTGTGAAATATGTGCTTAATAAAGGCACCGATGCCATATATGCCCATGAAAGACGCCTTGCGGAAATGCTTAGAACAGGTCTTTCCCGCGATAAGCGCGTAACCTTGTACGGCGGCGGAGAAAGCGTAGGTGTCGTCGGATTTAATATTGCCGGCATGGACAGCGTTTCTGTGAGCAACGAGCTTGACCGTCGGTTTGACATTGCCTCAAGGGGCGGACTGCACTGCGCAATTCTTGCCCATAAATCAATCGGTACGGAAAGCACCGGGCTGGTACGTTTGAGCGTAAGCGATTTTAATACCGAGGACGAAATAAAACAGGCTGTGGCGGCCGTGTGGTCGCTTTAAATTACAAAAAAGTTCCGGCTGCAATATTTGTAGCCGGAACTTTTTTTAAACACTTCTGAACCCGCGCCCTATTATTTCACTGCTGGTTGTCACAATAATAAAGGCATGTGGGTCTATTTCTTTAATT
>CAJLYO010000003.1 GCA_905210885.1 uncultured Eubacteriales bacterium
TATCCTCCGGACTGTCGGGTGTTTGAATTTTTTTCTTGCTTTCAGCCATTTTTAATACCTCCGTTTTCCTCAATATAACCGCGCACCATGGAAAGCGCTTTTTCCACCGCCTTGCGCCGCACCTCGTCACGGTTTCCGTCAAATATATTTTTCGTAACAACCTCGTTAACGCTTATGTACACAAGCCCTACCGGCTTTTCAGCCGTTCCGCCGCCGGGGCCGGCAATACCCGTTATGCCCACGCCGATATCGGCGCAGTTTGCCTTTTTCACGCCGTCAGACATTTGGAGGGCTGTGTCTTCGCTTACAGCACCGTATTTTTTCAGTGTTTCCTCCGACACGCCGAGGTATTTCATTTTTGCCTCGTTTGAATATGTCACGATGCCGGCATTTAACACCTCGGAACAGCCGGGAACACCGGTCAGCGCCGCGCACAGCATACCGCCGGTGCAGCTTTCCGCCGCGGAAATTGTCATTTTGTTTTTAATAAGAAGCGATACAACCGCCTTAGCGTCTTCTGACAACAACTGTTTCAACTCCCTCTATTGCCCTTGAAAGCATGGGCTGTAAATCCAGAAGTCCTTCGCTTTTTTTAATCTTTTCAAGCACCGGCTTTGTGTTGGGGTGCTTGGGCGTAAACACGGTACAGCAGTCCTCGTATGGCAGAATGGACGTTTCAAATGTGCCGATTTTACGGGCAATTGTTATAATTTCGTCCTTATCCATGCCGATAACCGGACGGAACACCGGAAGTTCCGACGCGTCATCAGTAACGGACAGCGCCTGGATTGTCTGCGACGCAACCTGACCTATGCTCTCGCCGGTAACAAGCGCCAGCGAACCGTTTTTCTTTGCCACCGCGTTTGCTATATACATCATAATTCGGCGCATAATAATTGTCATTTGCTCCTTGGGGCATTTTTCGTTTATTGCAAGCTGGATTTCGGTAAAAGGAACGATATGAACGTTAATTCTGCCGCAGTAGCCTGCCAAAAGCTGTGCCAAATCAAGCACTTTCTGTTTTGCGCGCTCGCTTGTATACGGATAGCTGTAAAAGTGAACCGCGTCAAGCTCCACACCGCGCTTTGCCACCATGTAACCGGCAACGGGGCTGTCGATTCCGCCGGACAAAAGCAGGGTTGCCCTGCCGTTTGTGCCCACAGGCATGCCACCCACTCCGGGAATTTTTGAGGTGTAAATGTACGCGGCAAAGTCGCGCACCTCTACCATTACAAGTATATCGGGATTATGGACGTCAACGGTAAGATGCGGATTTTCGTCCAGTATCGCACCGCCCACCTCCATGCATATTTCGGGTGATTTATAGGGAAAACGCTTGTCCGCGCGCTTTGCCTCCACCTTAAAGGTTTTGCCCGGCTCGGACTTTATCATCCGGGCGGCAAGGGCGCCTATTTTGTCAAGCTCCTTCGGGACGGTCTGTGCAACCGCAACGGACACAATGCCGAAAACTTTTGAAAGCTTTACCGCAAGCTCGTCCATATCCACGCTGTCGTCTTTAGGTTCAACGTACACGGTGGCCTGAGCCTTCCATATCTTTATATTTTCATTGCCGGCACAGCGCTTAAGATTTCTGACCAGCGCGTCCTCAAACAGCGGTCTGTTTAAGCCTTTTAATATAATTTCGCCGTACTTTAACAGCAAAACCTTGTTCATTTATAACTCCTCCTGACGGATTTATTCGCCTCTGCCGCCTCGGCAAGCTTTTCGCAGAAATATTTTGCCTCGTCCATGGTGTTTTCATTGCAAAAGCTTAGGCGAAGGCTGCTTTCCACAACGCTTTTTTCAAGTCCCATTGCGGTTAAAACATGGCTGAGCTGAGGTCTGTTTGACGAGCACGCCGAGCCTGACGAAACGTAAATTCCCTGCTGCTCCATAAGATGCAGCAGCGTTTCGGACTTAAAGCCGGGGACGGATAAATTCAGTATATACGCACTTCCGCCCACGCTGTTAATGCGGCAGCCGTCTATGTTTTTTGTTACGTTTTGTGCAATATAGTCCTTTATTTCGGACGTAAGAGTCGGTTTGTAGCTTTTTATCGCGGCGGAAAACGCGGCAATCGCCGGAACAGCCTCCGTTCCGTTTCTCAAGCCCTTTTCCTGACCGCCGCCCAGTATAACCGGGTCGACCTTTATGCCCTTTTTTATATATACCGCTCCGCAGCCTTTTATTCCGTGGATTTTGTGAGCAGAAACGGATATTATGTCAACCGATTTTGAGTTAAGCGGAACCTTGCAAAACCCCTGCACATCGTCCGTATGGACAATTGCCGCCGGATTTGCCCGCTTTACGATTGCGCTGATTTCGTCAATGGGCTGAATTGCGCCGGTTTCGTTATTTACGTGCATAACGCTTACAAAGCAGGTGTTTTCATCGGCATACTCCCTAAGCCGGTCCAAATTTACAACTCCGTTTTTGTCGCAGTCCAGGTATTTTACGCAAAAACCCAGGTTCTCCAAATACGAAAAACACTCCAGCACCGATTTATGCTCGATTTTGGAGGTGATGACAGTTCCTTTTTTACGCATAGCGCCGCACACGCCGGCTATCGCCAGATTGTTGCTTTCGGTGCCGCCGGAGGTGAAATACACGCATGACGGGTCAACCTTAAGCTTTTGTGCCGCGGTTTCTCTTGCTTCTTTTATTATGTTTTCGGCATTTAAACCAAGCCTGTGCAGTGACGAGGGATTGCCGTAATTCACCGTAAGAGTATCGGTAACCGCGTCAACCGCCGCCTTGCACGGCTTTGTCGTGGCGCTGTTGTCAAAATAAACTTCCATTTTTTCATAGCCTTTCTGACTTGGAGTAAGGGAAACAGCGCGGATACCGTTTCGGGCGGCAGGTTGCCGCCCTACGGAAAAACGCAACATTCGTGCTGTCCGCGCAGTCCGGTATAAAAAATCAACCGTATATTTTATCCGAAAAACCGGCTTTAAGCGCGGCGTCCGCATAAGAAACCGCCTTTTCAAGGCTGTGCAGCTTATAATTTCCGCACTGCACGGGATTTTGCGCCGGGATTTCCGTGGTGGTAAGAACCCGTGACAGGGTTTTGTTTAACATATCTATAATATCGCAAACCTCAGGCTCGCCCCACACCGTCATATAAAACCCGGTGCGGCAGCCCATCGGCGATAAGTCTATAATATCATCGCTGTAATCGCGCATATAAACCGCCATCAGATGCTCAAGGGTGTGGATTCCGTCACTTTCCATTTCGGAAACGTTGGGTTGAGTAAAACGGATATCGAATTTAGTAACCTTATCGCCGTTTTTGCCCGTCTGAACACAGCACTTGCGCACAAAAGGCGCCTTTACTTTAGTATGGTCAAGCTCAAAGCTTTCAACCTTCATTACAGCATTGCCTCCATTCTTTCAACAAGAGGTACGATCTCCGACGGCTTTGAGATTATAAACTGTGCGCCGTTTTCCAGAAGCTCCGCCTCATCGCGGAAACCCCACAAAACGCCAACAGTGTTAACCTCTGCGCGGCTGCCCACGGTCATGTCCACCTTTGTGTCCCCAAAATAGGCGCACTCGCGGTAAGAAATGCCGAAGTCAACCAGCATTTTCATAAGCATTGCCGGTGCGGGCTTAAGGGGAACATCGGGTCTGCCGCCCTCTAAGCTGTCAAACTCAATATTCGGAAAAAGCTGTTTTACAACGCCCTTTGCAATTTCATGAGGCTTATTTGTCACAACGCCGATTTTCATGCCCTTTGCCTTAAGAGCAGCCAAGGCCTCCGCAACGCCGTCATACGCCTTTGTCAGATACATAACGTCTGCGCTGTACATGTCGTCATAGCGCTTTGCAACCTTGTCAAAAAGGTCACGGTCGGTACAGCCGATTTCCGCAAACATATTCTCGATAAGCTTTATATAGCCTGTACCAACGAGGTATTTATAGCGTTCCTTCTCTATTTCGGGCAGTCCGAAGTCGGAAAGCGCCTTGTTTCCGTAATATGAAATTGTGTCGAGTGTATTGGACAGGGTGCCGTCCAAATCAAAAATACATGCCTTAATCATTTGTTTTTCTCCTATTGCTTAGTACGCTTTGCCCCAGTAAACCATGGTTTTTGCCGGTTTGCCGCAGCAAACGCATTTATCCGAAACGTGCTCCTGTTCAAAGGGCATACATCTTGACGAAAGTCCTGCCTCGTCCTTTATTTTTTCCTCGCAGGCAAGGTCGCCGCACCACATAGCTTTTATAAAGCCTGTGTGCTCATCGGAAATCTTCTTCATTTCGTCAAAGTCATGCGCCGTGTAAATTCTCGACTCGCGGAGCTGTTTTGCACGCTCGTACATATCATGCTGAATTGTCTTTAACAGTTCTTCTGTTTCCGAAGAAATATTGTCAAGAGAAACGGTAATTTTCTCGTTATTATCACGGCGTACAAGCACAGCCTGGTTGTTTTCAAGGTCACGGGGACCTATTTCAACGCGCACCGGAATACCCTTCATTTCGTACTCGCTGAACTTCCAGCCGGGTGACTTGTCGCTGTCATCGAACTTAACCGTAAATTTCCCCTTAAGGCTGTCTGCAACAGCAGCCGCTTTTTCCAAAACGCCGGGTTTGTTTGCGGCAACGGGGATAACGACAACCTGTATGGGGGCAATATTCGGCGGCAAAACAAGACCGTTGTTGTCGCCGTGAATCATAATTATTGCGCCGATTATACGGGTTGACATACCCCATGAGGTCTGATGAACATACTGAAGCTCGTTATTTTTATCTGTATACTGAATACCGAAGGCACGTGCAAAGCCATCGCCGAAGTAGTGTGATGTGCCTGACTGAAGCGCCTTGCCGTCGTGCATCATACTTTCAATTGTGTAGGTCTGCTCTGCGCCGGCAAACTTCTCCTTTTCCGTTTTCTGTCCCTTAATTACCGGGATTGCAAGGGTTTCCTCGCAAAAGTCCGCATACACGTTTAACATACGCTGAGTTTCCTCAACGGCTTCTTCCTTTGTAGCATGGGCGGTGGGACCCTCCTGCCACAAAAATTCAACGGAGCGCAGAAAAGGTCTTGTTGTTTTTTCCCATCTTACAACGCTGCACCACTGATTATAAAGCTTGGGCAGATCGCGGTAAGAATGGATTATGTCAGCGTAATGGGAACAGAAAAGCGTCTCTGAAGTAGGACGGACGCACATGCGCTCCTGAAGCTTTTCGTTTCCGCCGTGGGTTACCCACGCAACCTCGGGGGCAAAACCCTCAACGTGGTCCTTCTCCTTCTGGAGCAGGCTCTCGGGAATAAACATTGGCATGTAAACGTTTTCGTGACCCGTGTCTTTAAAACGCTTGTTTAAGCCGTTTTGTATATTCTCCCATATTGCATAGCCGTAAGGGCGTATAACCATACAGCCTCTTACGCCCGAATAGTCGATAAGGTCGGCTTTTTTTACAATATCGGTATACCATTTTGCAAAATCCACGTCCATTGACGTTATATCTTCAACGAATTTCTTCTGTTCCTTCAAAAGTCACATCCCCTTTATATTTCTTAACCTATTTATTTTATAATATTTATCATTTTATGTCAAGTATTTGTAGTAAATTGTACGTAAAATGCGATATATCGTAACATTTGCGCAGCCATTTACACAAGCTTCCACAAATGAATATCGTTATAAATATTATTAACCGTAGGCGCAAGCCCGCCGGTAATATTTTCATTATAAAGCAAAACTCCCATATCGAAAAACAGCGGTATAACGATGAGTTCCTCATTAATACTAGTCTGAAGTTTTGCAAAATGCCGCGCGCGCTCCTCGTCAACCCCTGCCGACTGCAAAGCGGCAATCTCCTCGGCGGCACGTACGCTGCCCTCCGTTACGGCGGCAGGAATCAGATCCGGCGGATAGTTTGTTTCGCACACCGCAATATCGTAGTCCCCGGCGCCGTACGCAGCAGTAAAATTATCCCAGTCAAGGGTAACAATCTGCGCGTCAATTCCGCAGGCTCCGAGAAACCCCCTTATCATGGCGGCAGTATTCGCCTTTATTTCGCTGTCGGAATTTACGATAAGCTTAAGGGAAAAGCCCTCCGTCACATACTCCCTCGCCTTTTCCGGATTATACACGGTCACGGCGGAGTCACGGCTGTAAAACTTCCACTTGGGGTTCATTATGGTATCCGCCGCAACGCCGTGGGACAAAAGAGCCTTGTCGCAAAGCGCCTTTTTATCTATTGCACGCGCAATCGCGCGGCGCGTTTCGTAGTCCGAAAGCCTTTCGGAAGCCGGGTTCAGCTTAAGATAAAAAAAGTCCCCGGTAGTGTATTCCGCACCGCGGTCGGAGGCGGAGGGGTAGTTGCTCCAGTCCTTTATGCTTGCCGGCACAACGTCGATAACCTTTGAATTAAAGGCATAAACCGACGTTTCCTTATCCGGAAGCATTGTGGCGGTAACCGTTTTTATGGAAGGCTTGCCGCCCCACCATTTTTCGTTTGCCTCAAACTTCAGACACTTGTTTTCAGTGCCGGTATACTTAAAGCAGCCTGTGCCGGTCATGGGAAAATTCTTTTTTACCATGCACTGCTCCTTTTTCACAATGGGAAATTCAAGCAAATCCGCAAACCCGGACTGAGGCGAATTGAGATAAAATTTAACCGTATCGCCGCCGTGCGCCTCCACCTTTTTAACATTTGAAAGATTATAGGCGTAAACGCTGTCGGGGTTGTCCATTATTACTTCACAGGTTTTAACAACGTCCGCCGAACCGAACTTTGTTCCGTCATGCCAGTACACATCATCGCGCAAAGGCACGGTCCACTCAAGACCGTCTTCCGAAATAAAATACCCCCGTGCAAGAACGGTGACCGCCGAGCGGTCGTCCGCCGCCTTCATTAAAGGCTCAAAGCATATCCACGAAAGGTACATATTCGCTTTATTAACCGCAAACAGCGGATTGTAAGTTTCCGCACTGTAGCAGTAAATGTCAAGATTGCCTCCCGACATGGCGGCGGTTTCCGTTATGCCGCCCACGGAGGTTCCGGTGCTTTTACAGCCGCAAAGCAGCGCAAAAGCGGTAAAAGCCGCAAAAAGCCTAATTATTCTTTTCATAATAGTAATCGTCCTCACGTTTTTCGGAACGGCACATTAAATCCCACACGGCGTCGCCGGCAGGCTTATTTTCAAACAAAACCTTGTATGCCTCGTTTACAATAGGCATATCTACATCATACTTTTTCGCAAGGTGGTACGCAGCATCACAGGTTTTTATGCCCTCAACGACCATACCTACTTCCGCCTTTGCCTGCTCCGCGGTTTCGCCCTTGCCGATTAATATTCCGGCGCGGCGGTTGCGCGAGTGCATGCTTGTGCATGTAACGATTAAGTCGCCTATACCCGAAAGCCCGGCGAATGTGCGCACATTCGCCCCCATGGCGGTGCCCAGGCGCACAATTTCCGCCATACCTCTTGTCATAAGAGCAGCTTTTGTGTTGTCGCCGTAGCCCAAACCGTCGCATATACCCACGCAAAGGGCAATGACATTTTTAAGTGCTCCGCCGAGTTCAACGCCGATAACGTCCGTGTTTGTATAAATGCGGAATTTATCCGTCATAAAAATTTTCTGAACATACACCGCAAGGTCATGGTCCTCGTTTGCAATAACGTTTGTAGTGGGCATGCCTCTGCCTACCTCCTCGGCATGGGAGGGGCCGGACATAACCAAAACCCGTGCGTTTGGTATTTCCTCACGTATCGTTTCCGAAAGGCGAAGGTATGTGCCCTCGTCAAAGCCCTTGGAAATGTTAACGATAATCTGACCGTCCGAAACATAAGGCGCAAGGCTTTTGCATGTCTGCCTTACCGTATGGGACGGCACGGCGATAATTATAATTTCGCACTTGGCACAGTCCGATATATTATTCGTAAACTTAACGCTGTCCGGGATTTTCACGCCGGGCAAAAGCTTATTTTCATGATTTTTCGAAAGCGTTTCGCTTTCCTCTTTAAAATACGACCACAAGGTAACGTCATGACCGGAATTTGAAAGCAAAACCGCCATAGCCGTTCCCCAGCCGCCGGAGCCTGCAACACCTATACTTGACATATTTAAATCACCCTTTTTTCTTTTTAAAGCAGTTTTCCTCGCCTTTTATAAGACGTTTTATATTATCCTTATGCCGGTAAAGCCCCAGTATGCACGAAAAAACGCCCAGCATAACAAAGCGCTCCTTTTCCGGGCCGGAATAAAACAGCAGCACGGATATGGGAAAATACAGAAAAATTACAATGGAGCCTACGGAAACATAGCCTGTTATAAACATAATCGCAACAGCAACGGGAATTAAAGGTATGCCGATTTTCGGCGCAAGCATAACAAGGGAGCTTATGGTGGTCAAAACGCCCTTGCCGCCTTTAAATCCGAAAAACACGGGGAAATTATGCCCCAAAATAACGCCCACCGCCGCGCAGTATTCCGCGATACGCTCCTTAAATATAAACCGTGCGGCAAGAATAACCGCAACAGTTTTTAATATGTCGCACAAAAACACAGCCGCGCCGTACACCTTGCCGTAATTGCGCAGGGTATTGGTAAAACCGGCGTTGCCGCTGCCTTTGGTGCGTATGTCCTGCTTTAAAAGCAGCTTTGAAAAAACTATGGAGAAATTCACACTGCCCACAAGGTAGGAAACCACAAGGGCGATAACATTATTAATCATTGTTTTTTGTCCTTTTCTCTTAAAATAAACTTTATTGCGCTGCCCTCGAAACCGAAGGTGGTTCTGAGCTGATTTTCAAGATATCGTATATATGAAAAATGGGCAAGCTTTTTGTCATTTACAAAAAGAACAAACGTAGGCGGCTTTATGCCGGTCTGGGTAAGATAGTATATTTTAAGCCGCTTGCCCTTATCCGATGGCGGCTGAACGCGCGCCGTTGCGTCGTTTACCACATCGTTTAGCATACCGGTCGAAATGCGCATCGCACTTTGATTGTGCACATATTTTGCCATTTCAAAAACCTTGCCTATGCGCTGACCGGTAAGGGCGGAGATAAACACAATGGGCGCATACAGCATAAAGCCCAGCTTTTCCTGGACGTCCATGCGGAAATCGTTCATGGTTTTTGTGTTTTTTTCGATTAAATCCCATTTGTTAACCGCAACAAGGCATGCCTTGCCGTTTTCGTGGATATATCCGGCAATTTTTGTATCCTGCTCGGTAACTCCCTCAGACGCGTCAATCATAAGCATGCACACGTCCGCGCGGTCGATTGAGCTTAGCGCGCGGATTACACTGTAGCGCTCGATATCCTCCTCAACCTTGCCGCGTTTCCTCATACCGGCGGTGTCTATAATAAGGAAGCTTTCGTCATTGTATTTTACAACGGTGTCGATGCTGTCGCGGGTTGTGCCCGCAACAGGACTTACGATAAGCCTGTTTTCGCCCAGAACCTTGTTTACAAAAGATGATTTTCCGGCATTCGGCTTGCCCACAACCGCAATTTTTATAATGTCCTCGTCCTCGGAAGCGTACATTGTTTCGTCAAAGCTTTCGGTAACCGCGTCCAAAAGGTCGCCGAATCCCATTCCGTGAACGCTTGAAACGGGAATGGGGTCGCCCAGTGCAAGGTTGTAAAAATCGTACATTTCAAGGGGCGGCTGACCGGGGGAGTCGCACTTGTTGCACGCAAGCACAACAGGCTTTCCGCTTTTGCGGAGCATTACCGCAACGTCACGGTCGGCGGCGGTCATGCCCTCTTTTACGTTAACCACAAAAATTATAACGTCGGCGGTTTCGATTGCAATATCCGCCTGGCTTCGCATAAGTGAAAGTATTTCGCTGTCCGTGGACGGCTCTATACCGCCTGTGTCCACAAGCTTAAACTGCTTGCCGCTCCATTCCGCATCGGCGTAAATTCTGTCGCGCGTTACGCCGGGAGTGTCGGCAACAATGGAAACACGTTTTCCTACTATTTTATTAAATAATGTTGATTTCCCTACGTTGGGCCGTCCCACAACTGCAACAATAGGTTTCATTTTTAAAAATCATTCCTTTCGGTGATATCAATCCGCAATGGCTTTTTTTAGCTCCGCGCCGTCGTTTTGCACGGTTATAACCTTAATTCCAAGCTCGCGCTCCACATCGGAAACGGTAAGCCCGTCTAAAAAAAGCCCGTCATAATTAAGCATAACGGAGGGCAAAAGCAGCGCCTCTCCCAAATCTTTCCCCTTAAGCTGGGCTATTATATCCTGCGCCGAAATAAGCCCGGCTACAGTTATACTTTCTCCCAAAAACTTATTAATTATGGGGATAACATCTATTTTATCGGTAACGGAATTTACAAGCGAGCGGATATACGGCGCGGCGCTTACCCCGGTTGCAATGGTTTTTTTCGTCTTAACCGGAATGGTTTTTGCGCTTTCAAATTCGTAAATCAGCGAGGTCAGAAGACCCACGCCGTTTTCAAGCTGTAAAAATTCCTCGTAATGTTCATAATCGGGCAGGTCATGACCTGCAATAACGTAAAATTCGTCCGAGGCAAAAATAAAATTTGTGCCCAGTTCCTTTTTAAATTTTTCGGCATAGCTTTCGGTCTGCCTTATAACCGCCTCCGCCTCGTCTTTGGTATACCGGCGGAGATTGCAAAGTCCCTCTCTGTGCCCGGTAAGTCCCACGGGCACAACGCAAAGGCACTGAACGTAAGGAAAATATTCTATAAGGGCGTTTATTGTTTCGTCAAGCTTTTCCCCGTCATTAATCCCGGGGCACAAAACCGCCTGGCAGTCCATAAAAATCCGCGCCCGGGCAAAGCGCTTTATAAAAGGCATAACGTCCGCATTTTTATTGCCCAGCATTTTTCCGCGGAGTTCGCGGTCAACGGTATGGACGGAAATATTAATACGCGGAAGGTGCATGTCGATAATGCGCTTTGTGTCCTCCTCACTTAGGTTTGTAAGAGTAATATAGTTGCCCATAAGTGCGGACAGACGGTAGTCATCGTCCTTATAATAGAGGGTTTTTCTCATTTTCCTGGGCAGCTGGTCAACAAAGCAGAAAATGCACTTGTTCCTGCACCACCGCTCCTTATCCATAAGGAAGTTTTCAAATGTGATGCCAAGCTCCTCAAAATCCTCGTTTATTATGTCTACAATTTCGGTTTCGCCGTCTTTTTTCAGTATTTCAAGCTCAAATTCCTCCGCGGCGGTGGCGAAACGGTAATCAAGTATGTCAAGAAGGGGTTCGCCGTTTACGGCGGTAATTCTGTCGCCCTCGGCAAGCCCGATTTCCTCGCCTATTGAGCCTGCCGCCACGGACTTTACAACAGCGTCCACAAACAGCTCTCCTTTCCCAAATAGCAAAAAAGAGGTTGTATCCAAAGACAACCTCTTAACAAATTACGCTTCTTTTTTTATGATTTCCTTGCCTTTGTAGAAACCGCATTTTCCGCAAACTCTGTGCGGCAGCTTAAATTCCTGGCAATTAGGGCATTTTACCATTCCCGGCAAAGCTAATTTCCAATTAGCACGTCTTTTATCGCGTCTTTCTTTAGAAACTCTTCTCTTAGGTACTGCCATTGAAATACACCTCCTCAAAAATGCTGCAAATCAGCTCGATTAAAAAAGGATTTTAACGCTTGCGGCGCTCAAACCTCGGTTTTAAAAAACGCTCGTCAATTTCTTCATCATCTTTACATTGACACTGCGTTATGTTAAGATTTGCACCGCATTTTGGGCAAAGTCCCTTGCAATCCTCACTGCACACAAACCGGATAGGCAGATTAACAGCCAGTTCGGCATACACAATATCATCGATATTCAGCACGCCGTCCTCCGCCGAAACTCCGTCCTCTCCCACAACCTCGTTCACGGTCAGGTCGTAATGTTCGCTCACAGGCTCAAGACACTTGGCACATTCCGCGCTGACATCTGCGGAGATATCGCCGTGCACCTCAAGGCTGCCGCCGAAGTTCTGAACAAAACCGTTAACGTACGCGTCAATTGCAGCGCCGTCCCAGGCAAAGGTCAGATTGCCTTCAAAGGATACTCTTTCATTTTCAGCATTAATAATTGGTAACAAATCTACATTCATAATCTACATTATACATTTTTTCTCATTGCTTGTCAACTATTTTTTAAAAAATATTTTGAAATAACCGTTTTTATCGCCGTAAACACGCACATTCCGACCAAAACTCCGCCGCAGTCAATCAAAAAATCCCGAAACTCGCAGGAACGTCCGTCCACAAAAATCTGATGTATTTCATCTGTCCCGGCATAAAACGCACACAGTGCAAATGCCGCAAAAGCCGCCGTTTTAAAGCCTTTTTTGACGCTCGCGTTCATTGCGCCCAGCGCCGCAAAACCAAGAGCGGCAAAAATCAGAAAATGAGCGGTTTTACGCACCCTGCCGTTTATATTCTCGGCAGCTTTTTTCTTTTCCGCTTTGGGCAGATTTTTCGTGCTCGGCACCATATCGACAATTTTTTCCGAAACGGAAAGGCTTGTGTTATCGGATTTGGGCGCGTCTGCCGCGGAAAAGAAAAATATCCCCACTCCGATTATCAGCACCGCCGCCCACCATAATATTTTATTCATATTATTACCTTATTTCATGGAAAAAATGAGCTCTTTTGCTTTTTCAAGCTGTTTATCGTCCACTCTTTCGGCTTTTGACGCAAGCTCCAAAACCTTGTCCTGAGTTGTGAAATCGGCAACGCCGTAGGGATAAAGCTTCGCCGCCGTCTGAAGGGAGGTTACCGCCGCAACAAGCTCGTCATCATACTTATCGTCCATATTCAAAAATTCAAATCCGATGGCATTCAGATATTCCTTAAGCGCCGCAACGTCCTCGCCGGTATCGCCGCAGCTCATTACGCGCTGTTTTGTAATAGGCTTTAATCCCGATAAATCAACCGGTGCAGCGGTATTTTCTACTTTATAATCCGGCTCGATTCCTATATCGTGGATATTGTCGCCCTTGGGCAGATTATACTGGGCAACGGTAAGCCACATTGCGCCGTAGCTGCTTACCGGGCGCGAGGTCTGAACAGTACCCTTGCCGAAAGTGGTATTTCCCACGATTTTACCGACATTGTTTTCCTTAATTGCACCGGTCACTATCTCGGAGGCTGACGCGGAATACTCGTTTGCAAGCACCACAACCCCCAGGCGCTTAAAGTCGCCTTCGGAATAATACTCGGTATTTTTATTTTCATCGCCGTAGTCCTCGGTTACGATAAGTTTACCCTTGGGTACAAAAAACGATGCAATGTTGACCGCCGCGGAAAGATAGCCGCCGCCGTTATTTCTGAGGTCCAATATAACCTTGTCAACACCTTGGTTCTGAAGTTCGCCCACAGCCTCGACAAATTCCGTAAATGTGTTTGCGGAGAACGAATCTATTCTTATGTAACCGCTGTTATTCTTATTTAAATTTTCATACTCAACGGTTTCAACGCTTATAACGTTTCTCAAAACGGTAAAGTCCATAGACGCCGCACCACGGGACACCGTAAGGTCAACGCTTGTGCCCTTTTCGCCGCGCACCTTTGACACAATGCCGTCAAGGTCAAGACCGGTTATGTCTTCACCGTTTACGGCGGTTATAACGTCCCCTGCCTTAAGACCGGCAATAAGCGCCGGTGTGTTTTTATGCACCTTAAGTATAATTGCCTTGCCGTTTTTAAGGGAAAGAGTGACCCCGATTCCCTCAAACTGCTGCGACACATCCTCAAGACGCTGCGCATATTCATCCTTTGTTAGGTAAAACGAATGTTCGTCCAAAGCGTTGTACGCACCCTTTGCCAATTCATCGAAAAGCTCCGGATGCTGTTCTATCATGGATTCAACCGAGGACTGCAAAAGCTCCTCCTTCGTAATGCCGAAACGGTAGTCACGGGCGGTAACGTTTAAAAATGCGTTAAACACCTTTTTCATATGCTCCGTGTCATATTGAGGCTGCTGCTCCTCCTCGGCAAAGGCAAAAAGCGGCATAACCGCAATTGCAAACGCGCATAAAAGCGCGGTAATACGTTTTTTAAGGTTCATTTCTTTCACTCTCCCTTTTGTAATAATTAAGTTTCAGCGAAACGACACTCGGGGCTGTTTCCTGCAGCGCCGTACGTTTTTCAACCGCCGGTGCAGCAAGGAATATTTAACCCAACCGCATTTATAACAATACCGATGCAAAGAAAGAAAATCGGCATAATAAAATTATACTTTCTCTTTGCAAACAGCTTTAAAACCAAAAACAGCACCGCCGCAATTACGGCGGTTATCCACGGAATCAAAACATAAATTCCGATATCCGAATGGCTTTTAACCCAACCGTTAATATTAAACAAACAGTATGCGGCATATGCACAGCCGGCAGCATAAGGCGCAAACATTATGATTTTCTTTTTCATGAGCCTCACCCTCCTGCTTTTCAGCTGTTTCCTGCAGCACCGTACAAAATTAATACATAATCGAATAAATTTTCACAACCGAAGTTTCTGCGTCGGCGTAAAAATACATTGTTTTATCGATGAGATTATTATTCGCAAAATCCGGATCGAAGGAAAATCCCTCGGGAGTGCCCAAAAGCAGTCTGCCGTTTAATCCTGCATCCATCCACATACCCAAAGAATAGCGCATAACACCGTCAAATGCGAGCGTGCCGCTGTCTGCGATATACAGCCGCGCCTTATACAAAACGGGCTTTTTAAGCGTTCCCGGCGTCATAACCGCGGCGCATCTGTTCTGCTTAATAAGGGCGGTATATGTTTCCCCGGAAGTAAGCTCGCCGATAACGAAAGTATCGCCGTCCACAGCCGCCTTATCGATTTCGCCGTTGGCATACACGGCGGTTACAACCTTATATCCGTTTTTCAGGCCATATGCGGTCAGTCCGTCAATAAGGGGCGTTAAGTCATCGCTTTTCATGTCAAGAACGTTATTCTTCGGATACAAAAGCCCGGCGGACATGGCACGGGCGGCAATTTTTGCGTCATCATCGCTTATACTGCGATAATTTTTGCACTTTCTGATTACCGAAACATCAGCCGTTTCCGGCGCTCCGAAACGGTCGGCAGCCTCGGCACAGGCTTCGCCCAAATTCGCGGCGCCTACCGATATTCCCAGTATCATCACCGCGGCAAACATAGCGGAAATTATTTTTTTTATCATTTTAATCACCGTTTTTACATTTTTTCCGGCGCGGAAACCGCAAGCAGCCTTAAAACATTGGCAAGAGCAATCCTTGCGCAGTCGATAAGCTTTAAGCGTGCGGCTTTAAGCGCCTCATCGTCAATATTTACGCGGCAGGCGTTATAGAATGAATGGAACGCCGTTGCAAGGTCAATTGAATAGCGCGTAAGACGTGCCGGCTCAAGTGTTTCCGCAGCGGCGGAAATCTCATCAGGAAGCTCTGCAAGCTTTAACAAAAGCTCGTGCTCCTCCTTTGTGCAAAGCTTGGCTTTATCTATTTCGCAAGCTTTGGGCACAGCCGTGCCGCCCTCGGCAAGCAGACGTATAATGCTGCAAATGCGCGCATGAGCGTACTGAACGTAAAACACGGGGTTATCGTTGCTTTGCTGAACCGCCAAATCCAAATCAAATTCAAAATGGCTGCCGGCATTTCTCATATTAAAGAAAAATCTCGCCGCGTCAATTCCTATATCCTCCAAAAGCACGTCAAGGGTAATCGCCTTGCCGGAGCGCTTTGACATACGCGCAACCTCGCCGTTTTGAATAAGGCGCACAAGCTGCATCAAAACAACAGTAAGCCTGTCGCCGGACACGCCGATTGCCTCCATAGCGGACTTCATACGCGCAACATGACCGTGATGGTCTGCGCCCCAAACGTCAATAACCCTGTCAAAGCCGCGCTTTACAAACTTGTTTCTGTGGTATGCGATATCCGCGGTAAAGTACGTGGGGAAGCCGTTTGCGCGGACCAAAACCTCGTCTTTGCCGTCCTCATCCGGGTTTTTAAACCACAGCGCACCGTCTTTTTCATAGCAACTGCCGCTGTTCTTTAAAATTTCTATCGTTTCGTCAATATCGCCGTTTTTGTAAAGACTGCTTTCCTTAAACCACACGTCATAGTTAATACGGTACTTTTTAAGGGTGTCAATCATGTTCTTCTCGTTTATAACCAGTGAAAAATCAACAAGCGCCGCTTTGCGCTCCTCCTCGGGAACGTCAAGGTAGCTTTCGCCGCACTTTTCCTTAAATTCCGCAGCGCGCTGTGTAATATCCGCACCCTGGTACCATTCCTCGGCAAAGGGAACGTCACGTCCGCAAAGCTGGAGATAACGCGCCTGAAGGGACTGAGCAAACTTCTCAATCTGGTTTCCGGCGTCGTTTAAGTAAAATTCCCGGGTTACGTCATAGCCGGCAAAGTCCAAAACCGCCGCCATAGAGTCGCCCAGGGCGCCGCCGCGGGCATTGCCCATGTGCATGGGGCCGGTGGGGTTTGCGCTTACAAATTCCACCATTACTTTCTCGCCCTTGCCGTCGTCGGTGCTGCCGTATCTGTCGCCTTTTGCCTCTACTTCGTCTATCACATCATACAGACGGTCATCTGACAGATAAAAGTTCAAAAATCCGGGACCTGCAACTTTTACTTCCTTAATATATGTGTTTTGTGTGTTCATTGCCTCGCAAAGCTTCGCGGCAATATCCCGTGGCGGCATATGAGCCTGCTTTGACATAAGCATTGCGGCATTTGCGGAAAAGTCGCCGTTGTCCTTGTTTTTCGGCACTTCGATTATAAAATCGGGAAGGGCAAAGCCGCACTGTTCGGCAGCGTCTGAAATCGCCTTTTTTATCTGTTCTCTTGCCTTGCGGTTTATACTCATTTTTGTTAGTTCCTTTCTGTTACGGTAATGTTAAAATCGTTATATCCCATCGTGCGGCTGTTTATGTCTATGGTGTACGCCGCTGAAAGACTGCCGCCGCTGTCGGAAATATCTATATCCACATCATCGGAGCACACCCCAACCGTAAGTGAGCCGAAGCCGGTTTCATAGCAGCACACATGCTTTTTTCCCTTTTCAAAAATAAGGTGAGTGGTGTTCGTCCCAAAGCGCATCATAGTTATAATATTGCTCTTTTTATCCACCTTTAACGTAGTGGTGGTTCCCTCCATGCCGGTCAGTTCCGACTCGGCGTAGGAAATATAATAATGGTCGCCTTTTTTATAAAACTTCCCTTCGGTATAAAGCTCGATTTTATCCCTTTCCTCGCCGTTGTTTTGGGTTCCCTTAAAGGAAATCAGAACTTCCTTGTTCATTTGTGAGTGCTCCTTTTAATATTTGTTGATATCGATTTTCTTTATGTCCGGTCTGTCAAGCTCCAAAAACGTTTCCGCAAGAGCGGTAAACTCCTCCGTCATATCGCTTACGAAATAGTGATGCTCCGCAGGTCTGCCCGAAAGAGCGTCTTTTTCGGAAAGCATGCCATGCACGTACCGCGCCGCAGGCACTCCGCAGTTTACAAGGCTTACTCCCTCTCCCATTATACTGCGGATTGTTTCGGTTAGCAATGGATAATGGGTGCAGCCCAGGATTAATGTGTCAACGCCGGCAGACTTTATGTCATTAAGGTAATCTGCGGCTATAAGCTGCGCCGCCTTCGTGTTCTGATATCCGTTTTCCGCCAGCGGCACAAACAGCGGACACGGGGTCTGGAAAATTTCAAATTCGGGATTTACCGACTTTAAAATTCTGTAGTAAAGACCGTTTTTTATTGTAGCGGCAGTGCCGATAATGCCTATTCTGCCGTTTTTCGTAAGCTTGGCGGCATAACGCGCGGCAGGCTGCACAACGCCGATAATCGGGACGGAATAATCCCCGAAAATTTCCGGCAGCGCAACAGAGCTTACCGTACCGCAGGCAACGACAATCGCCTTTATGTCAAAACCGGTCAAAAATCTGATATCCTGACGGGCGTATTCCTTTATAATGTCCTCGCCGCGGTTTCCGTAAGGCACGCGCCCCGTATCGCCGAAATAAATTATACTTTCCCCCGGCATTTCCCGCATAAGCTCACGCACAACGGTAAGACCTCCCAAACCGCTGTCGAAAACACCGATAGCTCTGTTATCCATGCTTAAAATCCTTCCTCGCTGTCATCGTCTTCCTTTTCCATGGCATAGTTTATAACAGCGGTAATGGTATCCGTTATGGAAACCCCTGTTTCATGCCATGCAAGGGGGAAAATGCTGCCGTCGGTAAAACCGGGAATTGTGTTTATTTCATTTAAATATATGCTGTTATCGTCCTTGGAAACAAAAAAGTCTGCGCGCGCAAATCCGCGGCAGTCGGCAGCCTTATAAGCCTTAAGGGCATATCTTTTTATCATTTCGCCCGTTATGTCATCGATTTTTGACGGAATGTACAGCTCACAGCCGCCGGACTCGTACTTTGTTTCATAGTCGTAGTATTCGCTGTCCTCATACACAATTTCGCCCAGCTTTGCGGCATGAAGTTCTTCGTTGCCCATTATCGAGCACTCGATTTCCCTTGCCTTAACGAATTTCTCCAAAATAACCTTTGTATCAAAACGGAACGCCTCCTCAACGGCGCCGATAAGCTCATCGGGGAATCTTACCTTCGCGGTGCCGAAAGACGAACCCACTCTTGACGGCTTTACAAACACGGGATATCCAAGTTCCTCTGCGGCACTTTGAATATCCGCCTCCATATCCTGGGGAGTAATCACTCTCCAGTCAACCTGGGGGATACCGGCAGCGTCGAAAATATACTTTGCCACAGCCTTATCCATGCAAAGCGCGCTTGAGAGCACACCGCTTCCGGTGTAGGGAATTTCCGCAAGCTCCAAAAGTCCCTGAATCGTTCCGTCTTCGCCGTTTTTGCCGTGCAGCGCAATAAACACAACGTCAATCTTAATTTTAATAAGTTTTCCGTCCTCATATACGACAATGCATTTTTCCGTGCTGTCCGGAGAAATGAATGCCTTGTGTCCGGCAGTTTCCGGACCTTCCTCGCAAAGTTTCCACTCGCCCTTCTTTGTAATGTAGAGCATATGTACATTGTACAGATTTTTATCGATAAATTTGTAGATGGTATTTGCCGAGAGCACCGAAACATCATGCTCCGGAGATTTTCCGCCGAATATGACACAAACGTCTTTTTTCATTAAAATGCCACTTCCTTATTTTATATTACATTACATTATAGCAAATAAAAAAGGAATTATCAATAGTTATTGCAAAAAAATGCTTGACTATTTGCAATAATCAAGATATAATATAAAATATGTGAAATTTTATTAGGAGGAAGAGAAAATGACAGCATCGTCAAAAAGTTTATCAAAATTGCTGGTCGCGGTTTTGTTAATCGCAGCAATACTCTACATTTCTCTTTTTGGTATTGACGGGACGGTCATTACCGGTGCGTTAAAAGAGAATTCCGGAATCAAGCAGGGGCTTGATTTGAGCGGCGGTTCCGTTATCACTTATCAGGCGGACAAGGCTAATCCCTCAGACGACGATATGAGCACGGTAGTTTCAATGCTCCGCGAAAGACTTGACAGACTCGGCTACACAGAGGCAACTCTCTCAAGACAGGGTGCGGACAAAATCCGTGTTGAAATCCCCAATGTGGACGATCCGGACGAGGCAAAGAACACAATCGGCGCTACAGCGGAGCTGACCTTCAGAGATAAGGACAACAACGTTGTTTTAAGCGGTACGGACGTAAAAGATGCAAAGCCCATGTACGCCCCCGTATCGGAAGGCGGTTCAAGCGAGCACTACATTCAGCTTAAGCTTTCCGCAGAAGGACAGAAAAAGTTCTCCGAGGCAACTGCAAAAATCGCAAGCTATGCAAGCGGAGAAAATTATATCGCTATCATGCTTGACAAGGAGGCTATTTCAGCTCCCAGAGTTACAAGCCAGATTGACAGCGACACATGTATTATAACAGGCGAATTCACGGCTGAAAGCGCAAAGAACCTTGCGGACTTAATCCGTGCAGGTAAGCTGCCCTTCGCACTTACCGCGGCAGAAACCCGCGTCGTAGGCGCAACATTGGGTGACAGAGCCCTTCAGACAAGTATGACCGCATGCTTAATCGGCATAATCCTTGTTATGCTGTTTATGCTTATCGTATACAGAGTTCCCGGACTGGTTGCGGACGTTGCCCTTTGCGCATACTCGGCACTGGTTGCACTTGCCCTTAACTACCTCGGCGTAAACTTAAGCCTTCCCGGTATTGCGGGTATAGTTTTGGGCATAGGTATGGCGGTTGATGCAAACGTTATTATTTTCGAGCGTGTTAAGGACGAGCTCAGAAACGGAAAAACAACAGGCGCCGCAATTGACGCCGGTTTTAACAGGGCCTTCACCTCAATTCTTGACTCAAACGTTACAACACTTATTGCAGGCGTTGTGCTTTTGATATTCGGTACAGGTCAGATTAAGGGATTTGCGGTAACGCTTATCATCGGTATCGTAGCAAGTATGATAACCGCAATTGCAATCACCAGATTCCTGTTAAGACAGCTTATCGGTCTTAATATCAGAAATCCCAGACTGTACGGTCTTTCAAAGAAGGGAGGAAGCCAGAATGCTTAACGTTGTAAACAGAAAGAAAATATTTTTCACAATTCCGGCTGTAATCTTGGTGCTGGGAATAATATTCTATTTTGTACACGGCGGCTTTAACCTTGACGTTGACTTCACCGGCGGTACAAACCTTCAGCTTGACTTAGGTCAGCAGTTTGAGGAAAAGGACATCACAGACATTGTCAGTACGACCATTCCGGGTTTAACACCTTCGTCAATTATCAAGGGCGGCGACAACGGAACGGAAGTTACCATTAAATTAAAAGAGCTTTCCGACGAAGAGAGCACAAAGGTTTTGAACGCAATCAGAGAAAAGTATGACCCGTCATACAAAGCAGGCGACGAAACCGTTGTCGAGGACGAAAAGGCAGAAGCCTCCGGCGATACAGCGGCAACAGAGTCCGGCTTTAAGGTTTTCTCGCGTGATACAGTAAGCGCAACAATAGGTAAAGAGCTTGGCAGAAGCGCAGTTTTGTCCGCTGTTATAGCTATCCTCTTAATGCTTGTATACATTTCATTCAGATTTGAGTTCTGGTCGGGCATTGCTTCAATCACTGCCTTAACTCATGACGTTTTAATGGTTTTAAGCATTTATGCTATATTTAATCTGCCTATCAATACAACATTCATCGCGGCAATCCTCACCATCGTGGGTTATTCAATCAACGCGACAATTGTTATATTCGACAGAGTAAGAGAAAATGACAGATTTGCAAAGAAAACTCCCTTCGGAGAAATTGTTGACAAAAGTATTGCTCAGTCAATAACACGTTCTGTAAATACTTCGCTGACGACACTTCTTTCAATCTTAGTTCTCTACATCATAGGTGTTGATTCGATTAAGCAGTTTGCGCTGCCCATTATAATCGGTATTGTTGTAGGTACCTACTCATCTGTAACGATTGCAGGACCTATGTGGCACACATTAAAAGGCGGAAATAAATCCGCGAAATAAATCTAATGAAAAGAACCGGAAAAATCCGGTTCTTTTTTTGTGCATACGTTTGCAAAACGGAACGACACATAGGTCGTTGGAGTGTTGTCCAAATCTTTGATTTGGGTAACGGCGAACCTCTCCCTACCGAAATACGTTACGCCCGTGCATGTAGGGGCAGATATCATCTGCCCGAAACGTCCTGTGATAAGCGTATGTCACACCGCGTTGTACATAAAAACTTACAAATAACCGTAGGGAATGACCCCGAGTGTCATTCCGCAGTCCTGCGGCAAACATTACGCCGTTTCGCTGTGTCTATGCCGTAAGCAGCATGCCCAAATTGTAAAAAACAAACGCCGCACCGTACGCAAACGCTGTCTGATATATTACAGCGAAGGCTGTCCATTTGACACTGCCCATTTCCCGGCGGATTGCACCGAGTGCCGCAAAACACGGCGCGCACAGCAGATTAAAAATCAAAA
>CAJLYO010000004.1 GCA_905210885.1 uncultured Eubacteriales bacterium
GAAAAAATAAATTTAATATAAATCTGTGAAAAATATGATTTTTTGCGGTACTTAGCACACATTCTGTCAAAATGCTCCCGGAGTGCCCGGATATCTTTCATCTTAATATCCTGTTTCATCTGCTTCATGAGCGTGTCGTCATCAATCTGCACCAGCACCGGCGTTTCCCCGCTGATGTCCTCGGAATATACATACACATCAGGACGGTAAAACTTATTTTCCATCAGGGCTTCAAGCATATCCATTGTCTGCGGTATTTTTTCATAATCGTCAATTTCGCCTGAAATTGCAAAATGACAGTGCTCGCCGTATTTTTTGAAAACGGCATCATGCAGCTTTTGTGCTGTCTGCTGCAGGGTCATGTAATGCGGACTGGCATTTAATAAAAGCACTGCCTGCTGCGGATTTAAGTTTAAATACTGATATTCTTCACTCATATTTTCTTCAAGTATCTCCGCCTGAAAATCAAGCGCTTTTTTCCCAAAAAATTCTCGGTCAAACTCAAGAAATACAATCCGGTGGAAGTGATTCCAGAAATTTTCTCCCGCAAGATTTCCTGCCAATGTATGCACCTGTTCTACACTGCCCCCATTAAATAAGGTATATAAAAGATATTCCCGCATATAGCTGCTCTGCTGCAGACGTTGTTCATTTTCAACATACTGCTTTTGCAGTTCCCCTGTAACCTTCTCTATGGTCTGTGCAAATTCCTGTGGATTGACCGGCTTTAAAATGTAGTCCGATACGCCAAGACGCACTGCCAGCTTGGCATACTCAAATTCATTATACCCGCTGAATATAATTGTTTTTAATGTAAACCCCTCTTCTTTGGCTGCTCCAATAAGTTCTATGCCGTCCATAAACGGCATTTTTACATCGGTCAGCAATATATCTATCTTTTTCCCCTGATTGCGCATTGAACATAGCTGCTCGAGTGCTGCTTTGCCGTTTGGTGCTTCATAGATTTCAAACGGCTCTGCCTGCTTCTTTAACAGAAATTTGATTCCGTTACGTTCAATCTTTTCATCATCCACTATTAAAATTGTATACATACCATTCCCCATTCTGTCCATTTACTATATAGCCAGTATACCACACCTTCCATTTAATGTAAAAAATAACTGGCTTTTGAACTGCCAATATACTATAATGTCGCTATGAAAGTGCCTTTGCTCGCTTTCTAATGATAACAGTGTGCTGTATATCAGGCACAGAAATGAGGTCTTTATGAAACATATCTTACATATATTCCGCAAAGACGTTACCGGTCTTAGCCGCAATTTATTCGCTTTGGTGATTGCGGGCGGATTGTGTATTATTCCGTCCCTGTATGCGTGGTTTAACATTTATTCCAACTGGGACCCGTATGCCAACACATCTTCCTTAAAGGTTGCTGTCGTATCTGAAGACAGTGGATTTTCTTCAAAGGGAAGCGACCCTGTCAATATGGGAAATCAGGTTGTGGAGCAGCTTCATGACAATACCGGTGTAGGCTGGGTTTTTCCACAGGATACAGATGCTGCTTTAAAAGGGGTATATGACGGCAGTTATTATGCTGCCATTATTATCGGTGATGATTTCAGCCGCAGTCTGTTTGATTTTCTGGATAACGGCATGAATCACCCAAGCGTGACATATTACGAAAATTCAAAGAAAAATGCCGTTGCCACAAAGATTACCGATACGGCAAGTTCTACACTGCAGCAGACGATTAACACAGAATTTATTAACGTTGCCGCACAGACGGCATTAAGCGGTCTTGAAAGTATTACCCAAAAGGATTCTTCCATTTCCGGCAAACTTATTGACGATATGAAGACCATTCAGGATAATCTGTCCGGTTATGCCGATACCATTGCCACCTTCCAGAACGGCAATGCTTCTTTATCGGAAAATCTGGAATCCATGAGTGCATTAATTCCGGAATTACAGGATATTTTAGAAAATTCAAAAGATACAACAAAGCTGACACAGTCTGCACTGTCCCGCTCTGTCGATAACATGACCGACCAGCTTGATACAACACTTGCCGCCATGGAAACCATTTCCGAACAGGTGCAGAAACAGTTAGACACAGCACAGAATAAAATCACAAGCGATACACAAGGGGCATCCGATGCACTTTCTGCCGCATTAGACGGCTTAAACTCCCTGCTTGAGCAGAATCATAAACTGGATGACCTTTTAAACAAATTAGATGATCTGGAATATATTGACCATAACATTATTGCACAGATCCGCGGACAACTTGAAGCAATTTCCACTTTACAGGACCTTGCAAAGAATCTGATTGACCAGACTTCTTCGATTGTAAAGGAAACACCTGAAATTGCCGCTGCAAAGGCAGAGGTGCTGCATACCCTGTTATCCTCCTGCCTTGATAAAATGACACAGACCCAGCAGAAGTATCACACCATTGCTTCATCCGGTTTAAGTTCATTAAAAATCACCGTGAACGCAGCTGCGGATTCTGCCTATAAATCACTTGAAAATTCAGGCAGCCAGCTAAACAGCTTAGAACAGATTTTACTCGGAACCAGCAAAATCGCCCTGACGGCAAACCAGACCCTTGGCGATACCGGAACGATTATTTCGGGCATGTCCGATAAAATCCAGCTGATTTTGACTTCCTTAAATAATATTACGGATTCTTCGGCTTATCAGACGCTTTCACAGTTATTACATGCCGATGCGGCCTCCTATGCCGAATTTATTGCAACACCTGTGGAAGTTGAACAGATTGATGTCTACCCGGCAGTCAACTACGGTACGGCAGTTACACCGTTTTACACAGCACTGGCGCTGTGGGTCGGCGGTATCGTACTCGTGGCACTGATGAAAGTACACGTTGACAATAATCCGAAGATGGAACTGATGGCAAAACCGCACGAACTGTATCTGGGCAGATTCCTTTTATTCTTTGTGATGGGACAGATTCAGAGCCTGATTATTGTACTTGGCGATTTATATTTATTAAAGGTTTCCTGTGAACATCCGGGACTGCTCATTTTGACGGCTTCTGTCGCAAGCTTTGTATTTGTCCTGCTGATTTACACGCTGACACTTTCCTTTGGCGATGTCGGAAAGACCATTGCCGTTGTTATGGTTGTTATCCAGATTGCCGGTTCGAGCGGTACATTCCCGATTGAACTGCTGCCGCAGTTTTTCCAGAACGTATACCTGTACTTCCCGTTCCCGTATGCGATTAACGCCATGCGCGAAGCCATCAGCGGCATGTATGAAATGAACTACTTTATTTATATGGGAAAACTGCTGATTTTTGCCGCAGCTTCCCTTTTACTCGGACTGGTAATCCGCAAACCTTTCATTCCGCTCAATCATTTCTTTGAGGAAAAAATGAAAGAAACCAAAATGATGTAACCAATACATATTTGTTAGTGAGGTAGAACTATGACTTTAAAAAACAGCCCTGTGGCAGATGACCTTCTGGCAACACCCATAGCACGGACTTCTGCCAGAAGCCTGTCCGATTCCGGTTCACCGGATACGGATTTTACGGACGTGTCTTCGTCTAAGAACGGACGTGATGAAGATTTTAACGCGACTTTAATGCAGATTCAGGAATTCAGCCATACACTGCATGAACGCAATCAGAAGCGTATTAAGGCGGGACTCTGGTGTATTGCCATTATCCCGATGATTTTCCTTATTTTGCTGCTGCATATGGAGAGTTCAAAGGTTGTGTATCTTTTATTATGGGTAATTTCACTCTTTTTAATTTCTGCATATCTGGTAACGGTCGCTTACATTGATGACCAGATGCAAAAAAAATTAAAACAGCTCGGACTGGATTTGAAAGAGGGACACGACTACCTTGTACAGGATTTACCATCCCGTCTCAATAACAACTTACAGTCTATTATCACTGCTGCAAAGGAGATTAAACTATGAAAAATATTTTTCTTGTTTTTATACAGGACCTCAAACGTATCAGTACCAATGTGGTCGCCATTGTTGTACTGATTGGTCTTACCGTCATTCCATCCCTGTATGCGTGGTTTAACACTCTGTCAAACTGGGACCCATACGGAACAGATTCCACTTCCCGCATCAAGGTTGCTGTGGCGTCTGATGATCCGGGTGTAACTATTGACGGTGTGACTGTAAATATCGGCGACCAGATTATTTCTAATTTAAAAGCCAATACAACCATCGGCTGGGTGTTTACGGATTCCACGCAGGAAGCCATTGACGGCGTGTACAGCGGCGACTACTATGCCGCACTGGTTCTACCGTCTGACTTTACAAGCGATATGGTAAGTTTTCTTTCGGATTCCCTAGAACATCCGCAGATTCAGTATTACTGTAATCAGAAGAAAAATGCCATTGCGCCGAAAATTACGGATAAGGCAAAAAAAGCGGTTCAGTCCCAGACTAATTCCACCTTTGTGAACACTTTAACAAAAAGTCTTGTAAGCGCCAGCTCCGCTGCTATCACCGTGGATTTTGACAGTCTGACACTGGATGATACCACAGGGAATTCACTCATTGATGTCATATCCGGTAAACTGACCGATGCCTACAATGAATTGCAGACATACAATGTGATGTTAGATTCCCTGATTTCCATTACACAGATTTCTTCCGATGTTTCCTCTCTTGCGCGCAGTTCTTCATCGGATTTACCGGAAACACTGGATACACAGGCAGGAGAACTTGCCGCCCTGCAAAAGCTTCTGGATGCCAATTCAGTTTCTTCCCTGTCAGAGGTTTCAGCTTCACTTTCGGAAAATGTGTCCTCTATCCGCAGTGTAATGTCTTCCATTTCTTCTTTATATCAGGATATGGACGGCGACATGAACACCTTTACGGATGCGGTTACACAGGGACAGGAAAATCTGACACGGACACAGCAGACTTTAAATGCACTGATGACTAAGCTTTCCGATTCTATTGAATTACTCAATAAAATCGCTTCCGACCCGGAATATGATTTTGTGAATGAGATTTTAGGCAGTGACCCGCAGACACTGGCAGACTTTATTGCCTCACCGGTAGAAATTACGACCAAAAAGATTTATGAAATTTCAGCTTACGGTTCTGCCGTTTCACCGTTTTACACGGTCCTTTCCATCTGGGTCGGCGGTCTGATTATGGTGGCTATCATTCATACACAGGTGAAAAAATCCAAACACCTGCCGGCCGGTGTAAAGCCGTATCAGAAATTTTTCGGACGATACCTGACATTTTACTGTATCGGGCAGTTGCAGACACTTCTGATTGTACTCGGAAATCTGTTTTATATCCAGATTCAGTGTCCGCACCCGGTTTTATACTGGTTTGCATGTTCTGTCACCAGCCTGGTCTTTACGATTTTTATGTATGCACTGACGGTTGCCTTTGGCAATATCGGTGAAGCCCTTGCAATTATTTTCATGGTAGTCCAAGTTGCCGGAAGCGGCGGTACGTTCCCGATTGACGTCCTGCCAAAGGTTTACCGGATGATTTACCGCTACCTGCCATTCCCATATGCCATGGATGCCCTGCGCGAAACGATTGGCGGCATGTACGGCAATTATTACTGGGAATGTATCGGCAGACTCTTTATCTATATTATCATTGCCATTCTCATCGGTCTTGTCCTTCGCAAGCCGTTTGAACAGCTCAATCACTATATGGAACGGAGTAAGGAAAATTCCGGAGTGATGCTGTAATAAGCAAAAAAATACGTTCACTTTCCACACGTTGTTTGACGGAAAGTGAACGTATTTTTTGCCTTGAGGGGTGGTTGTGGACGGATTGTGGGTGATTTCGCCTTGGCGGGGACGGAAAGGGTTTGTGTTTTTTGCCGCCTGTTTACTTTTTGCCCGGCTTACAATTTCCAGATATCGGTGTTGTACTGGCGGATGGTTCGGTCGGAGGAGAAGAAGCCTGCCATCGCGGTGTTTATCAGCATTTTTCTGCCCCATGCGGCTCTGTCTTTGTAGTCTGCAAGCGCCTGTTCTTTTACCTTTATATATTCCTTGAAATCCAACAGTGTCATGAACCAGTCTTTACTGATAATTTCATGGTGCAGACGGGCTAAGTTTTCTTCATCCCCATACTGCTTTAACTCATCTGAAACGATAAAATCAACACATTTTTTTATCATTTCATCCTTTTCATAAAGGTCCTTTGCACAGTAATCGGCATTTTTGTAATGCGCGATGACTTCGTCACTGGATGCACCAAAGGTATAGATATTGTCTTTGCCGACAAGCTGTGCAATCTCGACATTTGCACCGTCAAATGTTCCGAGTGTCAGTGCACCGTTTAACATAAATTTCATATTGCCCGTTCCGGAAGCTTCCTTGGAAGCCAGCGAAATCTGCTCTGAAATGTCGCACGCCGGAATCAGCTTTTCCGCCATCGTCACATTATAATTTTCCACCATGACAACCTTTAAATACGGACTGACATCCGGATCATTTGCAATCAATTCACCCAGGCACAAAATTAAGTGAATAATATCTTTTGCAATCGTATATGCTTTTGCCGCCTTCGCACCGAAAATAACCGTAACCGGAGTATCCGGAATATTTCCGGCCTTAATCTCAAAATATTTGTAAATGACATACAGTGCGTTCATCTGCTGGCGCTTGTACTCATGCAGGCGCTTTACCTGAATGTCAAAGACCGACTGCGGATTGATTTTTACACCGCATTTTTCCTGCATATATGCAGCAAGACGTTTCTTATTTTCCGCCTTGATTTCAAGCATGCGCGCAATCACATTTTCATCATCTGCATATTTTATAAGCTGTGAAAGTTCCCCTGCTTCCTTTTTAAAATCTGCACCAATCAGTTCTTCAATATAGGCGGCCAGTGCCTGATTGCAGTGCAGTAACCACCTTCTGAACGTAATGCCGTTGGTTTTATTGTTAAATTTTTCAGGATAAATGCGGTAAAAAGATTTCAGTTCTTCCTGCATCAAAATCTCCGTATGCAGCTTTGCCACCCCATTTACACTGAAACCATAATGAATATCAATATGTGCCATATGCACGCGGTCGTTTTCGTCAATAATGTAAACGGAAGAATCCGTATAACGGGCGCGTACATTTTCATCAAGATAACGGATAATCGGAACTAACTGCGGCACAACCTCCTCAAGATAGTCCAACGGCCATGTTTCGAGTGCTTCTGCAAGAATCGTGTGATTTGTGTATGCACACGTCTTTGTCACCACCTCTGCCGCCTCCTGCATCGTCATCACACTGCCGTCAATGTCTTTCTGCGTTGTTAAAATGCGGATTAATTCAGGAATAACCATTGTCGGGTGCGTATCATTAATCTGAATCACCGCAAATTCATTCAGATTCTTTAACGTCTTTCCCGCTTTTTCACATTTCCTGCGGCATTCTGAAAGAATCAACTGTGCGGCGTTGCTTACCATAAAATACTGCTGGTAAATGCGCAATAACTGTCCGGCTCTGTCGCTGTCGTCCGGGTACAAAAAGAGCGTGAGATTCTTCTCAATCGCATTTTTATCAAAATCAATGCCGTCGTGCATTGGTATTTTTTCATCAACCGTGTCGATATCAAATAAATGCAGTTTGTTGACCCTGCCCTCGTAACCTGTCACATCAATGTCATACATTCTCGACATGACGGACAATTTGCCAAACTGTACCGGGTACTGCACCTCCGTCTTTGTCAGCCAGCTTTCCTTTTGAATCCAGTAATCCGGCTGTTCTGTCTGCTTATTCTGTGCAAACACCTGACGGAACAGCCCCAGATGATAGTTGATGCCAATGCCGTCCCCGTTTAAGTTTAATGTGGCAATGGAATCCAAAAAGCACGCTGCCAGCCGTCCCAGTCCGCCATTTCCAAGTGACGGCTCCGGCTCGGCTTCTTCGATTGGTATAATAAAACCGCCTTTTGCCGATACGGATAATGAACATATCGGTGTGCTGAATGCATTGGGAATTATCAACGGAAAGTCAGAAACGGAATTTGCTCCGAACGATTTTCTTACCCGCGAGGAAGCCGCCGTCATTGTCTGCCGTTTGATAAAAGAGATGTACCCTGAAGCTGCCGCAACAGAAATGTATTTTGATTTTGCGGACAGCGAGCAAATATCCGATTGGGCAATGAACAGTATTCAAGTTATATGTAACATGGGAATTATGAAGGGCGTGGGTGATAACAAATTCGCACCGCAGGATTTATATACAACCGAACAGGCCATCGCAACGCTTGTAGAGGTTTACAATAGATTCTCCGGAGCCGCGGACGAAAAACTTGTTAATGAAAAGTTTATGGTTTTATCATTGCCCTGGGGTGAAAAATGGGAAAATATAAAAGACTGCGAAGTTGTTTCAACAGCAAATATAGTGGCAGATGACGGAAACAGATTTGCGGTTGAGCTGGACAATGTTGAATTTTTGGGCGCGAGCGGAAAAATGATATTACAGTTTTCCGTGTCAGATGATTCTTTCCCGATAATCGGACTTGTAAGAGCTTATTTTAGCTATAAAGAGGAAAACGAAAAAGAAGTAATAGCTCAGGGAAATAAAATGTACGGTGAACGGAAAAACTATTATCTTGACGAAAAAGGAATTCAAAACCCATTGAGTCCGTCTGCTTGGTACAGCGCTGAAAATGTGGAAAACAGTTTGTCGGCGGATGAAAGGGCATATTTTGAAAAATTGTTAAATGATAAAGGCGTTGAAAAAACAAGAGCCGATGCAATAATCAGAGGTCCGCTTGTCGTTATATCGGTAAGTGAAAGCGACAATATAGTAACAATAGACGGAAATAATGCGGCGAAAATTTTTAATATCAGGTCATTGTCATCACTAAAATAAATTTAACGGTAAACCTGCACATAGGTTTACCGTTTTTTCATAATTTTTAAAAATCTCTTTTATGCAGAGCGTCTGTAATCTTCTCTTTGCAATCCATAGACGTTGTGGGAAGTCTGAGTATTTTTACATTTGCTTCTTTCAGCAATCTGTCTTTTCTCCTGTCTCGGGCTGCTTGTATGCTTTCACGGTGTTGACTTCCGTCAACTTCAACGACAAGTTCGATTTTTTTGTCCAACGTGCTGTAAATCACAAAATCACAGTGAGTATTTATATTCCGGACAAATTTTATGTCATCGCTGTCTGTTAATGAACTGATTTTTATAATCGCCCTTAACGGATATTTGAAGCGATATGCCAATGCGCCGCATTCTCCCGATTCGCATATATCCCGAATTATTGTTGCTATGATATTTTCGCTGTCAAAGTCCGATATATGCAGCAGCCGTTTTTTCATTTCCGCTAATATAGGCGAGTAATCGTCATACATTAAATCAAAAACAGAATATACCGATGACTGCAAAACTTTGGTTTCGCTGCAATAATACTCACAATATTTTTTCATATCACGCAGGATCGAGCCTTCCTGTTCCAATATTTCACGGCTTGCAAGGACATAGAGCTTGCTGACTGCACGCGATATGGCAACGTTTATAAGCTTCGGATTGTTAAGAAAATCAATTCTTTCCTCATCCTCGTAAAACTTAACTTTATTGGCAACTGTAGAAAGGATTACGGTGTCACATTCTTTTCCCTGAAACTTATGTACGGTATCGATTAACATTCCCGTTTCCGCAAATCTTGTTTTCAGCAATTCGACTTGGTCCCTGTATGGTGCAGCTATACCGGTTTTTGCAGGATTCAGGTGCGGCATTAATTCTCTGGCGATTATTTCAGCCTGCCGTTCGTTGATTCTTCCGCGTGCAAGATGAGATGGGTGCGAAATAATATTAACACAGCAGCCCGGCATATGATCTTTTATTACAACGAGCTTTCCGTTATAAAAACGCTTGTTGCAAAAGCCTATTATTTCCGGGTCACAGCGATAATGTTCACGCAGCAATGTGTCAGCTACGGAAGGTACAGCTTTTTTTACGCACACCAAAATACTGTTGTGCACATAATCATAACATTCCGCCAAACCCGACACCTTAAAAATATGATTTAACGTGTTTATATAAGAATTTTTTATTACATGCGGAAGCTGCTTTTCATCTCCGACCAGAACAACTTTTTTCGCACAGGAAAAGGCTATAGCCGCAGTAACAAGGTCCACCTGGCTTGCCTCGTCAATAATAATACAATCATACAAATAGTGTTTGCCCGAACAGGAAGCGATTGCATGTGCGGTGCTGTACACTACGGGATATTTACGCACAAACTCGCTGAAACGATAGCGATAATTATTCTCCGTTAATTCGCAAAAAGGCTTGCTGTACCTTTCTCTTAAAGCATTTTCAAACACTTTTTTGGAAAACAGCGTAAAATCGTTTAGCAAACCTTCAAAATTGTTTTTTCTTAAGAATGCATCGATCTTCTCGTTTTCCTGTTTTAACTCTTTTATTTTGGCTGTGTAGTATTTGTTTTCAAGATATTCAACGACATCATACGAATCGCTAAGAAAATCTTTTGCGCGGATAATACCGAATCTGAACAACAGACGCACCCGGACAGAAAAGTGCAGGTGTTGTTCCCGGGGGACACATTGTAAAACAGAGGACAATTCAAGTAGTTTTTTGCTTGCGTAATTCTTATTCAGCAGTTTTTTCGGAATAACACGGCTTCTTAAGTTATATTCCGCATCATTTATTGCCTTTTCGGTTTCTAATTCGGAAATTAACTGCACGTTTTCGGCATATTTCAGCTTTTTCATATAACATTCTTTAAGAAGAGTGGTTTGTGATACGGTATCCTCCGGGAAAACGCCGGAAAAGTCAACTGTCCGGTTTTGGGATTGTTTGTTTTTAAAAAAAGCAGTTATATTGTCATGGTTTCCGAGAAAGGCGTTTATACAGCCGTAACCTGCGGCGTCAATCTTTTCAGCCACATTTTTGACGGCTTCGTTGTTACCTGAAACTACGGCTACGGATTTTCCGCGGACCATCATATTTGCAATTATATTCAATATGGTTTGCGTTTTTCCTGTTCCCGGAGGTCCTTGAATTAACGACAGGTCGTCCTCTAAGGCAATCTTAACAGCTTTTTGCTGCGAGGCGTTTGTGCTGAACGGAAATATTATCAGTTCGTTGGATTCATTGCGGCATAAAGTTCCGTTGATTAGTTTTGAAAAAACACATTCCTCGGAAACAAAAAGAGAGCGTAATTGCTTTGCGAGAAAACCCTGACCTTCCTCGGCGGATAAGCAGCGGGTTACCTCCGTCAAATAGTTAAGCAGCCTTTTTGTTTCGGGTTCTTTATTTTTATTTTCTCTAACAGAAATTTTAGATACCTCGTATAAAGAAAGTTTGCCGCTTTCAAAGGTGACCCTATACCAATTATCAAATTTCAACACGCATGCAACATTGGTTAATGCAGTCCCGTTATAAAAAATCACAGAGTTATCAATGTCAACTTTTTGAGGATTATCAAGGATTCTGATGTCGCGGCTGCTTTTTGGATACCATTGCGGACTTTTTGTATATCGGATTAAATATGCGTTCGGTTTTCGTTTGTACTCCGAAACCTGAGAAGTGATGTCCTGCCAGTACCGAATTTTGCGGTTGTATTGCAGAATCAATATTTTATTCGGATTCGCAGGCATGAATCTCACTCCTTTCAGATAAGCGTATCGTTACCGCCATTGTACCATATTTTACATTTAATATCAACGGTTTTTGTCACAAAAGCGCCGGTATTTCCCGTTGCCTGATTTTTTATACATGCATTGCATAATTATGGTTGCAAATTTGCTTAGAGTATTGTATAATGTAGTTACGAATTTTTTTCGTACACGGCTTTGGAATGTTACCGGCAGTGTACCGCGAAATTCAGAAAAAGGAGAGAATAATATGGAAGTCATACGTAAGCTTAGCGAAAAAAGCAGGAACATAAACGGAAAACCGGCGGTTACGATTGCATTTTTGGGGGACAGTGTAACCCAGGGATGCTTTGAGGTGTACACCACCGAAACTGGGGGAATAGAGACTGTTTTTGACGCGGAAAACGCATATCATACCCATCTTCGGAAAATTTTAAACACACTTTTCCCCGCTGCGGCGCTGAACATAATAAACGCCGGAATAAGCGGCGGCTGCGCCCCGGGCGGTCTTGAAAGAATAGAACGCGATGTTTTGCGGTATTCGCCCGATATGTGCGTGGTGTGCTTCGGACTTAATGACACCGGTAACTATGGAATAGAGGAATACAAAACCGCATTGACGGGGATTTTCGACCGCCTTTTAAAGGAGGGCGTAGAGGTCATTTTCATGACGCCGAATATGATGTGTACAAAATTAAGCTGTCATATTAAGGAAGAAAATATACGCAAGGTAGGAGAAGGTATTTTAAACAATCAGGTTTCCGGAAAACTTGAGCAGTACCTTGAGGCGGCAAAGGAAATAGCCGTTTCAAAAAATATACCGGTGTGTGACTGCTACAGCAAGTGGAAAATGCTTGAAAAAAGCGGTGTGGACACTACCGAGCTTTTGGCAAATCACCTTAACCACCCGACCCGTGATATGAATTGGCTTTTTGCATATTCACTTGTTGAAACAATGTTTAAAAATTAAGAAGGGAGAAAAATATATGAAAACAATAAAAGAAAAACAACTGCTTGTGGGCGCAGACTTTGCAGGCTATCCCCTTAAAGAGGCAGTATGTGAACACTTAAGAAAAAAAGGCTGGACAATCACCGATGTGGGCGTTAAGGCAGACTCTGACCCGAATGATACCGACCTTATGTTCCACCGTGTGGGGCTTAGAGTAGGCTCCATGATTTCGGAAGGAGAGTTTGAACGTGCGCTGATTTTCTGCGGCACCGGAATGGGCATACATATTGCCGCAAGCAAATGCCCCCACGTTCATGCAGGCGTTGTTGAAAGCGTGCCGGCGGCGCTGCGCGCAATCACCGGAAACGGCGTAAACGTGCTTGCCATGGGCGCATTTTACGTTGCCCCGGCAATGGGCTGCGATATCGCGGACGCATATTTAAACGCACAGCTTGGCTCGGGATATGAATGGTGGCACAATTTCTACGAATTCCACAAACTTGCGATAGATGAGCTTGAAGCATTTGATTACGAGGAGTACAAGAAAAACGGCTTTAAGGTTAAAAAATTGGGCGATTTTCCGCTTAAGCTGGAAACAAAGCCCGAATAAACAGAACGGGGAAAAGTATGGATATATTCAGAAAACTCGGTGCGAAGGCGATATGGATAAACGGCGGCGAAAATCTTAACCGATATGTACGTTTTCAGACGGTTTTGGATTTGCCTAAAATCCAAAGTACGCGCCTTTATATATGTACCGATACAAAATATGAGCTGTATGTAAACGGAGTTCTTGCCGTGTTCGGGCAATATGACGACTTTCCGGAGCAAAAGGTGTATGATACCTGCGATATAACCGAATATCTTTGCGAGGGAGAAAATTTAATAAGTATTCTTGCGTATTGCCAGGGGGAAAATTCCTTCCAGCATATGTGCGGTCTGCCTATGGTGATTTTTGCGGCAGAGGCAGACGGAAAGCCTGTTTTTGTATCTGATGAGCATATAAAATGCAGCGATGAAACGGAATTTACAGCAAACGAATTTGAGCGGATTAACTTTCAGCGTTCCTTTAATTTCGGGTTTGATTTAAGAAAGGACAACGGCTGGAGAGAAAAATACGTAAGCGGCGATTGGCAAAATGCCGCGGTCTGTGACGACTCGAAAATCGAATATATTCCGAGTCCCATACGCGGACTTGCTTTGTCCGATACGGTTTGCGGCAAAGTTATAACCCAAGGTGTGTTCGGCATTTCGGAGGGAAGTAACGTGTCGCAGAAAATGCAGTATGCGGCGCTTTCTTACCGTGAGCCGGGTACGGTGTTTGACTTGAAAACAGGCAGCGTGCTTGCGCCGAACGTGTATTGGATAAGCGATTTGGGCAGAGAAACCGCCGGGTATCTTGCGCTGGATATAGAGGCGGAGGAGGGGGCGTGCCTGTGGATTGGGTGCGGCGAGCATCTTGCGGATTTGCGCGTGCGCTCCTATGTGGGAGAAAGGAACTTTGCCTTTTCATGCGTCTGCCGCGGCGGAAGGCAAAAGATTCGGTTTTACATAAAGCGGCTTGCCGGGCGGTATTTGCAGTTTTTTGCCTTTTCGGGAATCAAACGAGTATATTCTGCCGGTTTAATGCCTGCGGAGTACCCCTTGGAGTTTGAGAGCGAGTGGCGTTCCTGCGACCGCCTGATGAACAAAATTTACGGTGTCAGCAAGCGCACACTGCATTTGTGTATGCATGAACACTACGAGGACTGCCCTCAAAGGGAGCAGGCGCTTTACGGTATGGACAGCCGAAATCAAATGCTTTGCGGATATTATGCTTTCGGTGAAACCAAAATGCCCCGTGCGTCAATTGAGCTTTTGGGAATGTCGCAGAATGAAACGGGAATGCTTGAAATGTGTGCGCCGTGCGTATTTGAATCGGTAATTCCAAGCTTTGCCCTGGCGTGGGTGATAGCCCTCGGGGAATACGGAATGTTTTCTGCCGATATTGAATTTTTGCGGAAAATGCAGCCGGTGGCAAAAGGCGTTTTGGGGTATTTTATAAGGCTGAAAAAAGACGGTCTTGTTATGCGCCCGAGCGGATTGCGCGACTGGAATTTTTACGAATGGACGGACGGTCTTGATAATATGGACGAGCGCGGAAAGCCGACGGACGTTTTATACGATGCACCGCTTAATGCGATTTTTGCAATGGCGCTGTCAGCATACGTAAATGTTTGCGGTATGCTTGACCTTGCAGGGGAAGCCGCATGGGCAAAAACGGAGCGCGGCGAAATAGTTGCGGCGTTCCACGGCGGATTTTATTCGGAAAAGGCAGGCGCGTATAAAAATTATATTTCAAAAACGCGTGATGACAGCTTTTCGGAGCTTACCCAGGCGCTTGCGCTTTTGGGCGGCTGTGTACCGGCGGATAAGGAAAGGAATATACGGAAAAAGCTTGTTTCCGGGGAACTTACCGAGGCGAGCCTCAGTTATCTTATTTTTAAGTACGACGCGCTTATGGCAGAGTCTGATGTGTACGGCGAATACGTGCTTGACGATATAGCCGAAAAATGGGGGCATATGCTGTATGAAGGTGCGACTTCGTTTTGGGAAACAATACTCGGCGAATCGGATTTTGACCGTGCAGGCAGTCTGTGCCACGGCTGGTCAGCCGTACCGATTTATGTGTTCTGGCGCTATGTGATGGGAATATACCCCGAAACACCGGGGAAAATGCCGCGCAGTGCGCATCCGGTTTGCGGAAAAGATATTTTTGCAAAGGGCAGAATAAAAATGCCGGACGGCTGTTATAATGTGATAAAGGACAGCCGCGGCGTCAGTATTGAAAGAATAGTATGAGTGTGAAAACAGCAGCCTGAATGAAACAGGCTGCTGTTTTTAAAATAGCGATAGCCGCAATGCGACCGACTTTGCCTCAGAACGCCGTTTTACGCCGAGTTTTTGCAGAATGTGGCTTACGTGGCTTTTTACGGTTGCAAGCTGGACATTTAGTATTTCGCATATTTCGGAATTGCTTTTATCCGCGCATATCAGCCTTAAGACCTGCAATTCCGCTTCCGTCAGCTTTTCAAATAAGCTGTTTCGCGGTTTTAAAAAGTCCGGGTAATACACCGCCTGGTTCCGCGCGGATTTTATTACGGACTTTACAAATTCCGAGCCGCCGTTTCCGTATATATGCTCAAGAATGGGAAGCACTGCCGCGCCGTATACGCTTATTGTACGCACAAAGCCGTATTCTTCCGCAATATTTACGGCGGTTTTTATATCGTCTTTCCATGAGCCGCTGTTTTTCCTGTATTTTGCGATGGCACATATTGTTTTCAGATGTATCATATCAATGTGCCTGCTGCATGTCGCGCAGTACGGTTCAAGAGGCGAAACGGTCAGCAGCGCCGCGTCCTCGTTTCCAAAGGACAGCTCTGCCATTGCCTCGGTAAAATACCTGTACCGCCGCATTATTTTAACGTTCAGAGAATCGCGCGGCGCCTCGTCGCGGTACCATTGGTCGATATAATCCGTGTCGCCGCAGCGAAGGGCAATTCTGCACAGCATAGCGTCAATATTTGGCATGAAACGCGTAAGCTTTTTTTCGGCAAAGCGTTCCTTAAGAGCAGTAAGAGTGTGACGTGCGTCTTCTGCCCGTCCGGCATCTGTCTGACTTCGCACAAGAAGCCCGACCAGGGCAAACTCAATGTCCGGTGTGCCCTTTGTCTGAATTGTGTTAAGCATCGATATAAGCGAGAGTATTCTGTCCGAAATGCTTTCGCCTTTTTCAAATTTGCTTTCGGCTATTGCGCAGTCCGCAAGACCTATGCCGTCTTTTCCCAGTATTCCCTCTACCGGAAGGCGCATGGTTGCGTAAATCAAATCGTCTTTTTTGCTCCATGGAGAAAAGTCCTTGCCGCCGTTCATAATGCTTGGAAGGGTGCTTGTGACCGAAAAGGACATAAGCTTGATTTCTTTTGCCGTTACAAGGGAAAATATCTTCTTAATTGTATCCGAAAGTCCGGTAACTCCGCGCTGGGGAAGGGCGATATCGAGCCATGCAAGCCGGCTTCGCGCTTCGTGCGCCGCTGCGTCGGAGCGTTTTCGCGCCGCGGCAAATTCTTTAAGAAGGTTATACCATTTTTCCGAGCCTTCATAGTCCGCCTGCAATGCACAAAGCATACTTTTCCCCTGCATAAGCGCGGGACTTTCGGAAACAACGCCGTCCGAAAGGGACATGTAATATTTTTCAAGTTCCTCATAGTACCCGATGCCGGGGTGCAGGCTTGTGATTTTTATAATAAGCTCCGAAACCTTATTTTGTTCCTTGCTTTTGGAGTAAAATTCCAGCGCCTTGGCATAGTCCCCGTTAAGCTCGTAATAAAGACCGCCGCGGCTGTACAGAGCGTTTTGCTGTTCTGTTGTATAGTACCTTTTTTGCTCCCACATAAGAAAGCTGCGGAATATGGGCCAGAAATAAAATTTGTCGTTGCCCTTGTTTTTCAGCATGCGCGAATATTTTTGCAAATCGGCAAGAATTTTGCCTGCGTCAATATTCCCGCTTGCCATTTTTGCAAGCTCGGTGTCAAATTCCTCAAACGGGGCAAGTTCAAGCAAAAAACGCCTTTCGGGCAGTCCGAAACGGCAGTAAATCATTTCATCGTAATACATGTATATGTCATGCTTGATTTCTTTCATAAGCTGTTTGTTATATAACTCGCCCTTTGACATTCTTTTTGCGATAAATTCCAGAGCCAGTGGGTAGCCCAGCGTCAGCTTCATCACGGAATTAAGTTCGGTTTCCGAAAGCAAAACGCCGCAAGCTTTAAGAAAATCCGCGGCAAGCTGTTTTGAAAAAAACATATCATTTTCATCTATTTCCGTAAGAAGACCCGATATGCGAAAAGGTATAAGCTCGCCGCTTATGCTGCCGCGGCTCGTGAAAACAAACCGTTTTTTGGGGTTGCTTTTGATAAGCGAACAAAGATTTTGGTATTCCTCAAGTTCGGTCAGTGTTTGCAGATTTTCCACAAGCAGTATGTCCCAATTTGATTTTTCCGCCGCCATGCCGATAAAATCCGCCTCGTTTGCCTGCACTTCGCGGACACGTGCGTGCACACGCTTTAAAAGAGCCTTTGCAAGCGTGGTTTTTCCAAAGCCGCACGGCGCTTCAAACAGCAAAATTCTGCCGTTTTCCGCAAAATCGTCAAATTTTTCTGTTATTTTGGCGTCAATTACCGTGACTTTGTTCATTATAATCACTTCCCCGAAAGTACGTTATCTGCGTGTTTTACGGTATGAAACGACCTGTGTGTCGTTCCGCCGTCCTATCGTTATTTTATATTACGACAATTCAAAAGCACCGGTATAAAGCTGATAATACTTGCCCTTTTTCTCTATCAGCTCGTCATGGCTTCCGCGTTCGATAATTCTGCCGTGTTCAAGCACCATAATTACGTCAGAATCCATAACTGTTGAAAGGCGGTGGGCGATAACAAATACCGTTCTGCCTTCCATAAGCTTATCCATACCTTTCTGAACAATTGCTTCCGTTCTGGTATCGATTGAAGACGTTGCCTCGTCCAGTATCATAACCGGCGGGTCGGCAACGGCAGCACGGGCTATTGCGATAAGCTGGCGCTGACCCTGCGACAGGTTTGAACCGTTATTGGGAAGCTGAGTATCATATCCTTCGGGCAGACGCGTTATAAAATCGTCCGCGCCGGCAAGCCGTGCAGCCTCGATACACTCCTCGTCTGTTGCGTCAAGGCGTCCGTAGCGGATATTGTCCATAACGCTTCCGGTAAACAGGTTTGTGTCCTGAAGTACAATGCCGAGGGACGTGCGGAGGTCTGACTTTTTAATCTTGTTTATATTTATTCCGTCGTAGCGGATTTTGCCGTCCGCAATGTCATAAAATCTGTTTATAAGATTTGTAATTGTGGTTTTGCCTGCGCCTGTTGCGCCTACAAAGGCAACCTTCTGTCCGGGCTTCGCATAAACCGAAACATCGTGGAGCACGGGTTTTCCTTCCTCATACTCAAAATCCACGCTGTCCATGACAACATCGCCGCAAAGCTTGGTGTAGGTAAGAGTTCCGTCACTGTGGGGGTGTTTCCATGCCCATATTCCGGTACGCTCCTTTGTTTCGGTGATGCTGCCGTCCTTGCCGACTTTTGCATTAACCAATGTTACATAACCGTTGTCATCTTCCGGTTTCATATCCATAAGCTCAAACACACGGCCTGCTCCGGCAAGACCCATTACAATAGAGTTAATCTGCTGGGTTACCTGGTTTAGGTTACCGGTAAACTGTTTTGTCATGTTAAGAAACGGTACCACAATGCTTATTGAAAACGCCGCGCCGGAAATACTCAAATTCGGAATACCCGAAAGCAGGAACAAACCGCCGGCAATTGCTATCAAAACATAGGTGATATTGCCGATATTCATAATGATGGGGCCCAGCATGTTTGCATAGGCGTTTGCGCGGTAATTATCCTCGAAAAGGCGGTTGTTGATTTTTTCAAAATCGTCCTTGCACTCCTTCTCGTGGCAGAAAACCTTGATAACCTTCTGACCGTTCATCATTTCCTGAACAAAGCCTTCCTGCTCGCCTACGGTGCGCTGAAGCTTCATAAAGTATTTTGCGCTGCCGCCGCCCAGCTTTTTTGAAACCAAAAACATAACGGCAATCCCGATAAACATAACAAGCGTCATCCATACGCTGTAGTAAAGCATTATAAAGAACACCGCAAGCACAATAACGCCGGCACGCAAAAGAGTGGGGAGCGACTGTGCCACAAGCTGGCGGAGCGTGTCTATATCGTTTGTGTAATGGCTCATTATGTCGCCGTGCTTGTTTGTGTCAAAAAACCTTATGGGCAGGTTCTGCATGCCGTCAAACATTGAACAGCGCAGCTTGCTTAAAAATCCCTGAGTTATATATGCCATAAGCTGTGTATCAACCGTCATTGCTACAATAGACAGCACGTAAAGCCCGATTAAAAGCATAACTTTGGGGACTATTTCCGGTGCTGCCGCCGCCCAGTCGCCGGAAGGCTGCCATTTTTCAATTACCGCAATTGCTTCCTGAAGGAAAACCGAAGGTATAGCTGCGGTTATTGCCGCAATTAAAATGCACACAACGGTAACGGGCATAAGCACCGGATAATAGCCAAAAAGCGTTTTCATAAGGCGTTTGAACACGCCGCCGTCAAATTTTCTGCCTTTTTTATTCATTATCCTGCACCCCCCTGTTCTGCTGGAAATAAACCTCACGGTAAATTTCCGAATTTTTCATAAGTTCGTCATGAGTTCCGCAGTCGGAAATTTTTCCGTTATCCATAACCACTATCATGTCAGCGTCCTGAACAGACGAAACACGCTGTGCGATTATAATTTTTGTGGTTTCGGGAATATAGCTTTTAAAGCCGGCTCTTATGTGAGCATCGGTTTTTGTATCAACTGCGCTTGTGGAGTCGTCCAAAATAAGGATTTTCGGCTTTTTAAGCAGTGCGCGCGCGATACAAAGTCTTTGCTTTTGACCGCCGGAAACGTTTGTTCCGCCCTGTTCTATTTTTGTTTCGTATTTGTCAGGGAAAGAATTTACAAATTCATCAGCCTGTGCAAGTCTGCATGCCTCGGCAATTTCCTCGTCCGTTGCATTTTCGTTACCCCAACGCAGGTTTTCGTTTATCGTTCCGGAAAACAGCAGGTTTTTCTGCAAAACCATTGCAACCGCTCCGCGAAGGGTTTCAATATCGTAGGAACGCACATCAACGCCGCCTACCTTAACATTTCCTTCCGTCACGTCGTAAAGCCGCGGTATAAGCTGAACAAGTGACGACTTGCTGGAACCTGTTCCGCCGATCACACCCACCGTCATACCGGATTTAATATGAAGATTAATGTCCGACAGGGCAAACTTTTTGGCTTGCTTTGAATATTTAAAGCCTACGTTTTCAAAGTCAACCGAGCCGTCTTTTACCTCTGTTACGGGATTTTCGGGATTTCCGAAATCAGGAGTTTCGTTTAAAACTTCGCAGATTCGCTTTGCGGATTCAGCCGACATGGTAAGCATAACGTAAATCATTGAAAGCATCATGAGGGACATTAAAACCTGCATGCCGTAGTTTAACATTGCGGAAATCTGACCTACGTCAATCGTGCTGCCTCTGCCTGTTATTGCAAGACGCGAGCCTACCAAAAGCACAAATGCCATGTTAATGTAAAGACAGGTCTGCATTAAGGGTGAGTTTAATGCTACGATGCGTTCTGCTTTTGTAAAGTCGACTCTGATATTTTCCGCTTCGCGGGCAAATTTCTGTTTTTCGTATTCCTCGCGAGAAAAGCCCTTTACAACTCTCATACCCCTTACGTTTTCCTCTATGGATTCGTTTAGTCTGTCGTATTTTTTGAATACGCGGCGGAATGCCGGCATAGCCTTTTTACCTATCAGGTACAAGCCTACCGCCAAAACCGGGATGATAATCACAAATGCCGTTGCAAGGCTGCCGCCCATAACGTATGCCATAACTACCGAAAATATCAGCATAAGCGGACTTCTTACGGCGGTTCTGATTGTCATCATAAACGCCATCTGGACATTTTGAACGTCTGTTGTCATTCGTGTTACAAGAGACGAAGTTGAAAATTTATCGATGTTTGCAAAGGTAAAGGTCTGTACCTTGGAAAACATGTCGTGGCGCAGATTTTTCGCAAAGCCTGCCGACGCTTTCGAGCATGTAAAGCCCGCCGCACCGCCGCAGGAAAGGGAAACCATAGCCATTGCCACAAGGATAAGACCGGTAGACGTTATTACGCCGATATCTGCGCCGCCTTTTATTTTGTTTACAAGCATTGCGGTTATAAACGGAATGAATGTTTCGATAACCGCTTCGCCAACCATAAACAGCAGTGTAAGCAATGATGCTTTTTTATATTCTCTTATGCATTTTAAAAGCTGTTTTATCATATTGCCCTTATTTTCCTTTCGTCTTATTTTTTGATATGTGTGAAAGCTTTTTAAGCTCTTTTTCGCTGAGTATCTTGCGGCAGTTTTTCAGCGCATTGTTTTTTAAAGCCTCGAGCGCTCCGGAAAATTTAAGCATTTCGTCTTCGGAAAGACCGCCGAACATCACGCCGTCTATTTTTTCAAATAAGCTTAAATTATATTTGAAAACTTCTCTGCCCTTATCCGTTATAAAAAGCTCATTACAGCGCAGATTGTCACTGTGGGCGGCTTTCGTTATAAGTCCGTCTTTTTCCATACGCTGAGTGGTAAGCGTTATCGATGCCGGCGTTACCATGAGTTCTCCGGCAAGCTCCGCCTGGGTGCAGCCGGGATTGCCGATAAGGTATTCCAGAATGCACATCTGTTTCGGGTGCAGTCTGCCCGAGT
>CAJLYO010000005.1 GCA_905210885.1 uncultured Eubacteriales bacterium
CCTGCGCTTGTGCTTCGCCAGCGTTTGCCCCCGTCAATACTTTTCCAGATACAGTTTGTGTCTGTACCCGCAAAAACAATGTCGGAGTCGACAGGCGATATTTCAAGTGACCAGCACATCTGGCACGCCTCGCCGCCGTAGTAACCGGCGTCAAGCTGCTGTTTTGTGGTCATATGCCAGTTTACAAGCCACGGAGCGTAATATGTAGCGGTATATTTATCAATGTTGTTTTGGGTAACGGATTCGGGGCGGTATTCAAACTCGCACCGCGCCGTGCCGCCGCTTGAAAATACAGCCGCGCTGTACTCTCCGCTGTCCGCCATGCCTACTTTAACGTCAAAATACCCGTCCGGTGCATTGACCGCCTGAGCATGATACACAGAATCGGGGTTTATAGCCGTAATATCCGTGTTTTCCGCTGCGGCTTCGGGCTTAAACACAAATACCATAACCGGTTCGCTGCCGTTTTGCGGCATTTTTCCGTACAGCCGCACCGCCGACGCGGAATAGTCCACAGAGGCGCTGACTTTACCGGGTGCATAGGAGTTATTTATATAATCAATTGATTTTGTAACCGTTTCGCCGTCAAAGGACAGCTGTACGGTATATTTTCCGTTATCGTTTTCGCTCAAATCCGCGGTAAAACGGTAGTATGCATCATTCTCCGCAACAGACGCGGTATCGTAAAAACACACATCACCTTCCGGAGAAGTAAGGTTTATTTCCACCGAAGCTGCCGCGGTTTCACCGCTGACAGTCAGCATACCCGCGCTGTTTATATGTGTAAACACGGTGTTTTCACGCGGTTTTGCAAGCTCAATATAAAGCTGAGGGTGATTTGAAAAATAAATCTGGGTGCCGCCGCCGTAATACGGATACATAGCATAGGTAAAGCTTGCATCACCCTGCGACACCTTATTATTAACATAATCCGTTATGTCAATTTCGCAGTTATCATTGCTGCGCGCTCCGGGGTATTTGCTTTGGATTGTATCGCTTCCCACGTTAAGATTTTCCATATTGCCTATGAAAAACCGGTTTTGCAGTGACAAAGACGGTACTGTCAGATAATTCTGACCGTTTTGCAAATCGCCTTTGGGACAATCAATAAGAGTAATTATTCTCGAACTTGGTCCGCTTTGCAGAAGCACTGCTTTTGAAACCGAATAACCGCTGTTTAAATACGCGGAAAGGTCGAATTTATAATACAAAACGCGTTCCGGCTGAGTCCAGTAAGTTGTGTTCTCATTGCCGTTTGCCCAAATCACATAATGATAATTATAGGTCTGATTAGTCTGTGTTTCGTCGCCCCAGTGGGTATAAACCGCAGCGGCAGGGATCAAAAACCGCGATATTTCAATATTTTCTTTGGCAAATACCGTTTGTGACAGCACAACCGCCGCTGTCAGGAAAAATGAAATTAATTTTTTCATATTCTCACTCTCCCTGTCCCGCATGCGCCGCAATCACGGTTTTTCTGCCGTTTGAAACATACACCCTGACGCTTGCGCACGCCGTATCGATATTGTACGGCACAATTGAAAGTTCAGCGGTTTTTGCGGCGCCGTCAGGCGTAAGCAAAACCGAGCATGCGGTAAAAGCCTTCATTTCATTTCTGTCGGTGTACATTCCGGCAAAAACGGCAACAGGCGAAGTTGTTGTTGTTAAACTTGATATATCTATTTTTATTTTTAATACATCGCCTGCTTTAAGCCTTGAAAAATCCGGGCTTTCACCGCCGATATCGGTTATACTTACGTTCTGCACAACAAAACTTTTGGCGTATATCTTTTTTGCAGCCGTGCTTTTTGCGCCGTCATTATCAACCGCGGTTACGGTAACGGTATGTTCGCCGTCAGTAACCGCACTTTCGGGAACCGCAGCGGTATACGTGTTACCGGACACGGTATGAGCATATCTTTTGCCGTCAAAGAATATTTCCGCATTTGAAATACTCCCGTCACTGTCCGTTATGTCGGCGGAAATGCTTAACGCGCTGCCGGCATCGACCGTATCCGAGGGGGAATTAACAGTGATTTCGGGCTTGTTGTTCACGCTGTAATCTATCCAAAGCTTAGCGCCGCCGGGGGAAAACACGTAGCGTCCGTCCCACATGGAATATATCATTACGGTAAACGAAGTCTGCCCCTGCGAAAGCTTATTTTTAACATACGAAGTCAAATCAAAGCTCATATTATAGCCTTCCGGAACACCCGGGCGGTCTGTCAGCGCCGGGGAATCTGCGTCAAACGCACCTGTGGTTATAAGACTGCCTATTTTTATACGGTTCGGCGTTGTGCCGTCATAAGTAACGTTCAAGCTGTTATCCGGCACGTCATAAATTCTTAAAGAAGTTTTTGCGCTGCACTTCCATACAAGCTCAACCGAGTTAACCGCGTATCCGGCATAGTCACTAAAATCAAATTTAAAGAACGCCGGCTGGTCGTACTCCGAAGTAAGGTTCGCACCGCTTACCGCGCGTATGCAAACATTGTTTGCGGCGATATACGGGTTTTTATCCGGAATAAACGAGATGTTTGCAAGTCTTTCGCTTTCGTTTATTACCGCTGTACGTTTGTCTGCCGCAAAAACGCCGATACAGGAAAGAACAATACAGCCTATAAGAAATAAGCATATTTTTTTCATACAAACACCTCGCTTTCTTTACAGCTTAATTAAGCTCCAAAGGCTCTGTCAGAATGTTAAGGCTTGAAAAGCCGTCAAGCACATATGCTTTAACCTTTGCGTTTGTCAAATTAATATCCGGAACTGTGATTGAAACCGAAATATCTTTATTTTCGCCCTGAGCAAGCTGCATTTTTTCAAGCTTTATTTCACGGGCGGAGTTATACGCATCGTACAGCACCAGCATAACAGCAGCATTAAAGCCTTCGGTTTTGCTTGTGGAGATATTGGCTTTAAAGTTAATTGTACTGCCCTGTTTTAACACGGGCGCTGCGCCGTTTTCATCTGTAAGCTCTGCGGAATTTACCGAATATTCGCTTATATAAAGCGTTTTCTCAAGCGTGCGCGTTCCGCCCACCCAGTCGGACGCGGTAATTTTTAAGCTGTGCTTTCCTTTTTCCGCCTTATCGGCAGGTATTACGGTTTTGTAAGTATTGCCATTTGCAGTTACGCCGTACTCCGTTCCGTCAAAGTACACCTTAACCTCGCCAAGCTCCGGGCTGTCCTCATCGGTTACGGTAAACTCAACGTCTACGGCATTTCCCGGGAGCAGTGACGACTTTATGGGGCTTACAAGAGTAATTTTCGGGAGCTTGTTTGCCTTATAAGTTACGTAAAGCACGGGCGGACAGCTGTTGCTTCCGATACCTCTTGTACCGTTGTTAAACTGATTAAGCAGATAACCGGTAACTGGGTTTCCGTTGTTTAATTCACCGATAACCGTTTCGGTAATATCAAAGGCAACCTTATAGTTATCGCTGTCGATTTCATAGCCCTGCTGTTTTAATGTTGCACCGTTCCAGTTAGACGAAGCACATGTGGTCCGGCTGTACTTTGAACCGGTGTTATCAAACGTTGTGGTTTTGGAATCCCACGCGTCATTATCATAAATTTTATGGAACATAACATTGTAGTTTCCGGGCTGAGTGCCCCAGTCTGTCAAAACCTCAACCTTTTGTATATCATAGTCGGCAACTTCGCTTACATCGGCTTTTATTAAAACCGCTCTGTTGTAGGTATAGTCGCTTTTCTGGTCGCCGGATACCACATATTTGCTGTCGGAATTTATCTGGGCAATGTCTTTTAAAGGAATTACCTTTTTTATAATTCTCTGATCCTGCTTTACAACATAAAAGGTACGTTTTGCCTCAGTTGTTTTTATGCCGTTTACTCCGTCATAGCCGTTATCTGTTGCAGCCGCTTTTAAAACGTATGTTCCGATAGGCAGGCTGTCAATATCAAGCTGTGCGGAATATGTGTCGCCGGAACGCGTAATCTCAAGCTTATCATTGTTAAGGTAAAGCACCGTATCCGTTTCGCCGTCATCATAAACATCAAATGAAACATCGATTATTCCTCCGGCAGATTTTACGTATGCCGTTTCATCGTCGGGAGAATTAAATGTAACGACAGGTGCGGAATTTTGTCCGGCAAACTTTATGCATATTGCAAAATCTCTTTCAAATTCGTAGCTTGCGTCACTGTCAGACGTGTATGCACGGAAAGCAAAACTGTCTGAGCTTTCGAGAACTCTGTTTAAATAATCGGTGATTTCAGCCGCGAAATTGTAATTTTCTATCGCAAGACCCGCATCGTCAAGATAAAGATATGCATTGGGGTCTGTGATGCCGTAATCCTCTTTCGTAAGAGGAGCAAGACTTACGGATTTAGCCGAAGCAAAGGGCGTTTGCTCATATTCCGGCTCTGTTTCGTACTCAGCCGCATTTTTCAAATCGCCTGTCAGCTTATAGAAATCAAAGCTTCCGCCGGCGGTTTTTGCACTGCCTACCAGCCATGCCTTTTCTATATCGTATCCGGAATTTTTCATCCCGGAAAAATCGTAGGTCTGATAAATCGACCGTGACAGAGTCTTTGAAGAAACGGTGAGAGCATCGGTAATCGGCTTTGTAAGACCTTTTTCCAGATTTACCGAAAACGCGGGAGTAACGATATCGTTTTGTTTAACAAGCTCCGATGCGGTTACGGTAAATGACGTTTCGCCCGTTGCACCGGAGGCAGCGGCTGCGGCAACTTTTACGGTATGCTGTCCCAAGCCTTCAACCTTTAATGCTCCGGCGAACTCGCCGCCGCCCATATCGGAAAGAACGGCTTCGGTAATTTCGCTGTATGCCTTAACGCTTGCAATATTAGAAACACCCGAAACACTTGCCTTAATTTTAAACGGTACGTTATTGAACACGTCTGTTTTGATTTCGTCCTCCGAGTTTACCGCAGTCACGGTAACTTCGGGTTTTTTTGCCGCTTTTACATAAAGCACTGCCGGCTGTGACACGAACACAGCCGTTGTCCAGCCGTAGTTCGGGTTAATAATTACAGAAAACGAGCCTGCATCCCGGTTTTTTGCGGCATAATCCGTAATATCCCATTTAACATTCCAGCCTGACGGTATTCCGTCATAACCTTCAAGCGCCGCACCGCCGCCGCGCGTCTGGGCAAGCACAGTACCGCCAACCGGAATTATATCCGGTGTTTCGCCGCCGGTTACGGTGATATCGTTTCCGGGGACGCCGTACACATTAAAAGGTGTATTGTTCCCTGATTTCCATATAAGCTCTGCCGATACGATTTCATATTCCGAATAGGCGGAAATATCGTATTTTAAGAATACCGGCTGACGGTACGCACCGGGAAACAAGCCGTTATCGCCGCTGCGAATCGCATAGTTATCGCTTGAAACATACGGACTGTCACCGGGAGTAAATGTAACGTTTTTTACGGAAGCAACCGGCTGTAAAACCGCGGTAACCGCGTCGGAGGAACCGTCCGCCGATACAAGGCAAATTCCGCTTATGCTGCTTAAAATAATGCAAACAGCCAAAAATAAACTAATGCGTTTCATGTAATCCTCCTCCTATCTGCCGGAATGTCTGAAGTAGCAGTTTCTGCGGTCGTGACCGTATTCGCGCTGAGCGATAAGCCGATCCGCATTTTCTCCTGCAGTTGAATAATCGTTAACAGTTGAAGCGCTTGGTGTCTGAACCGACAGTGTGCCGTCACGGAGCACTTCATAAATACCGCCGCCGTTATATGCATAAAATATCTGGTAGGTGGTAAGCTGCCTGTCCTTCTCCTCATATGTCATTGAATCATAATTCAAACCCTTGTCGCCTACTCTTGCATAAACATCGTCCAAGTCGTAAACGATACCTGTTGACATCGCCCACTGACCTGTGTTGTACGAGGAATCATACAGATACTCGTCGTTCTCGTAATCGTAGAAACGGTACAGATTTGTGTAGCCGTTAGCCTGATTCATATGCGCCTTGACATAGTTTTTCTTATCCTTTTTGATAAAGAACGCGTCACCGCACTTAAGCTTTAAAAGGTCAGGGATTTTGCCCTCGTCCTCTGCCGCAACGTATGCGTCAACCTTTGCCGCGCCGTCATAATACGTAATAACGCCGATTGTTTCGCCGTCATCGTTTAGCTTATGCTTGTAACTTTCAAACACGCAGAAATAGCTTGAATTGGGAATCTTATTTCCGCTTCCGCCGTCGCCTTCGAGAGCCGCTCTTTTCATAACCATAACGTTTACCTTTACGGTATCGGTGCCGACTGAATAAATGTCTGCGGCACAGCTTGCGTCATCGTCAAGGGTGCTTGGAGCATAAACGGTAACATCGCTTGAACTTTCCACCGTATCGCCAAGCCCATACAGCGTGCCCGATTCGGTGTTAATGTAAAACTTACTGCCGATTCTGCCGGACTTTTTCCATCCGAGGGCGCTGTCGCTCATCGCCCAGCGCTTAACAAGAGTGTTATCCGCAGATTCTTTTTCCGAAACGGTAGGTGTATCAATTTTATAAACCTTGCCGTTATCGTTTGTCCAATAGCGCACAACCTCCAAAATCATCGTCTTGCCGTTGGGGTTTAGCGCCTTTAAAATTTTATCCGCGCCCTTTTGCTGATAAGCGTCTATTTCCACGCTGTTTTCAAGAGCAAAGGTAAGCTGTTCGTCCTCATCCGGGGACATAACGGAAATTCCCGCATTTTCGCTCATTGGTGTTTCGCGCTCAACCTTCATTAAAAGACCGAACACGCCGCCGCCCATTGCGGCAGCCTCATAATTTACGATTCTGCCGTATGCGTTAAGGTAGAAAACGCCTTCCGTACCGGCGCTGAGCTTTGAACCGTTTTGCAGATATTCGGGACTTATTTTATAATCTTTAGCATTGATTGTTATTTCGTCCGTATCGTTAACAGATGAAATTCTGCCTTCGATAATATCGTCACAGTAAAGCAGACGGACATATTTTTTATCCATTGAGCGCGCAGCCATAAGGCTTGTGCCCTTTGCGATATCGGACAGGGTGTATGACTTGCCGCGAAGGTCGTAAATCGAATACTTTACGGTGCTGTCCAAAAGAAGCGAATCGCCCTTATTGTATTTTCCATAGATGATTTCGTCATCTTTATTAACAGACTCTGCAACAAAATCAACGTACTTAACAATGCTTGCAACATCGTAATTTCCGTCAGCATCGTTATCGATAAATTCAATATATCCGCAGTCATCCTCTGTGATAAGACCGGTTGAATACTGTGTCGAATAATCGATAGATTTGCCGTTATAAACGTAGGTTACGGATGAGTTTAAATCAACCGTCTGTTTTTTAGTTGAATTGTCATCATAATATTCAACCTTCAAAGGCGATATTGAAGCAATTTCGTCTGCCTCTACGGTTTGAACCTTGTTTCTGTGTTTTGCCGCAAAAACTATATCGTTGAAATCATCGGTATTGTTATAGTAGCAATTGACTCTGTAGCCCAAAAGTCCGCGGTAAAGCTCGGGGGCATTGCATGAATAGCTTACACCGCCGATAATCAGCGCATTTTTGCTGTAGCTTTTGCCGTACTCAAGGCTTGTAACGTCTGTAGCCTCAACCACACCGGTTGCAACCTCTATATCGAAATTTTTCTCAAGTATGGTATTTTTGTTATCTGATGTAAATTCGATTCTGTCGCCGTAGCTTGACTGCTCAAGCATTGAAGCGGTAAGGGCATTAAACAAAAGCGTAACCGCCTGAGGGTACGTAAGCTTTTCGCCTCCGCCCACACCGCTAAGTGCAAAACCTGCGCTTTGAGCGGCAGTTAAATAACCGAAGGGGTATCCGCCGTTTAAGTTGGCGTAATTTTTATACCCAAGCATAACAGCGGCGATTTTTGCGCCCTCGCTGTATGTGATAATATCATAAGGTCTGAAGCTGTCGCCTACGCCGCCGTCAATTAAGCCAAAGCTGTATGCCGCCTCAATGTCCTTATAGTATTCGTTTGATTCGTCAACGTCCCAATAGGGGAGCGTTCCGGCAGTTAAATCCGAAGTTTTTGTTATTCTGTTTGCAATTCTTAAAAATGCCGCTCTTGAAATCTCAAAGCCCTTGTTGTATGAAAAAACATCATCGGCGTCTAATATTCCGAGCTTTGTCATAAGTCCGATTTTTTCCTCGGAATTATCGGCATTTGAATCGGTAAACGTTGCCGCGCCTACAGGAAGCACCGAAAAAATCAGCATTGCCGCAAGAATGAACGATATTAATTTTTTCATGTTAACCTCCTATCTTTTGAAGTACGGAGAATATCATTTTTGCAGTTTCCGCACGGGTTGCAAAATCTTTCGGTTTAAATGTTCCGTCTTCAAAACCGTTTACGGCGCCGCCGCGATACAACGCCTCAACACCTTCTGCGGCGTAGTCCGCTATATCGGCGTAATCGTTAAATCCGGTATATTCGCGCTGTGCCGGAAGGGTCTGGCTTTTAAACTTTAACACGCCGTACAGGATTTTCGCAACGTCCTGTCTTGTTATATTGCTGTCGCCGTTAAAATTGCCGTTTTCGTCACCGCTTATAATTCCGTGCTCCTGTGCCGCCGCGATTGACGCATAACCCCAGTCGCTTTCGGGAACGTCTTTAAATGTGCTTTTTGCATTTGCGTCCGAAATACCGAATGCGGAAAGTGCGATTTTCACAAACTCGCGTCTTGTAATACTGTTGTCCGGCTTAAATGTTCCGTCCGAATAACCGTTTATCGCACCCATCTTTTTAAGGCTTAAAATGCTTAAGTATGCCCAGTGTGATTCGTCAACATCGGAGAAAGCAATGCTGTCTTGAGCATTCTGATTTATAACGTCGGAGCTTGCGCTTGTATTAACGCTGCTGCCTTTTCCGCCTCCGGTTCCTCCTCCGCCGCCGGAACCACCGCCGCTCGGCTTATTTCCGTCTGTCGTGTTTCCGCCGGAATTTTTGCAAAAGCCTTCGATCGCGGTTTTAAGCGCGTCCATATCCGAATAGTAATTGCTGATTAATTTTTCGTCAACGGACTTTGTGCTGCTTAAATTAAAATACGGAGAACCGGAAAGATATCCGGCCGCTTTTGCACGGTTTAAAATTCCGCTTATCTCGCCGTAGTTTTCGGCGTAATGAACACCTGTAAGGCACATTGCGCCTTTAAATTCCTTTATAAAATCAGCATAAGAGTCAAACGAAGCCGACTTGATTCTGTCGCCGAGCTCCTTTTGAAAATCGGAACTGCCGTTTTTCAGGTACGCATACTCGTCAAGCGATGTAAGCTCCAAAAGCTGTGCGTTATCCAAAAGAATTTTTACGGTATCGCCTGTTTTAAGCGCCTGCATAACGGAATATTTTTCAACGTTTGCCGTTAAAACCGACATATTTGAAACCGTACCCTCGGCAATAATGCCGGAGGCAACAGCGTCACCCATTGCCGCGTCATCATAAAGCTCTGCTGTGATAAAATATTTATCCTTGTTATCCGTTATAAATTTGCGGACATTTGCTTTATCCTTTGCGCTGATATATCCGTTAATCACCGCAAGATCCGCCGCGCTGTTTTCGGCTGTGTCAAAATAAAACCTTGTGCGGACCGGTTCTTCGCCGTTGCTCACTTTTACAACAACCGTATAAACACCGGGCGCGCCCAATGCGTCATATGACACCGAATAGCTGTTATCCGCAATCTGCTCCGTGCCGAACCAGTCAAGCATAAGCTTTTGCACTGCCTCGGGCAATGCGTCAAAATCAGCGTCATAGGCTATTGTATAGTTTTCCGTTCCGCTGCCCAAATCAACCTCAACTGAAGGTTTTATAACTTCAATTACGGCGCTTTGACTGTTTTCCGCCGTACCGGAAACGGTTACCCTTGAACGTTCGTAGTCAACAACTGCTCTTACGCTTCCGTTGGCAAGTGCCGGTATTTGCAGTAAAAATGCCGCCGCTGCCGCAGCGCTTACAATTCTCCTTATTTTCATATTGCTCCCCCTAATGTATTAATTGCAGGAAATTATAGAACATAACCGCAATATCTTTATTCATGGCTTCCTCACCCGACTTAAACGACACGGTGTCATCTATAACGCCCAGTTTTATAAGCTGATAAACCGCATATTTAACATCGTCCGTAACATCGTCGGAAACAACGTTTTTCATCTCGGAAATGTCGCCCTGTGCCGGAATGTGCTTTTTTCTTACGCCGGCATAAAGCATTTTTGCCACATCATCATATGTGATATTATCCTTGGGACGGAACAGCCCGTCTGCCGGAACCTCGATAAAGCCGTTTTCGTACAGCGCCTGAACATTGATATAATTTACATCGAATTTATCAACGTCGGTAAATGCCTGTTCGTATCTTTCCTGTCTTAAGTCAAGAGCTATTCTTAACATATCGGCAAAGCGCTCGCGGCGCATACCCTCGTCGGGTCTATATTTGCCGTCATGATACTGATAAGAAATTCCTTCATTATATAAGTACTCGATTTTATCCTTTGCGTAATATCCTTCCGGGATATCGGTATACACATTTTTGCTCATATCGTAGTACTTGTCACACTCATAAACCCATGTACCGTTTGAAGTTCCGAAATACACCTGCTGTTTTGTGGGGTGGAAGACTATCGTCCACACATCGGCAGTGCCGCCGAGACCTTCTATGTGCTTCCATGTCGCACCGCCGTCATATGATTCCCATACTCCGGAGGATACGGCATACGTGCCCTGGTCGTTGCCTGCGGTAACAAGGTGCTTGGGATTTGCGGGGTCTTGCGCTATCTGGTACACACAGCCGATACCGGGCGTGTCAGAGGTTTTGTATAAAACCTGACTTCCGTCAACTATATATCCGCCTCTGTTTGTACCTATATATACCTTGTCCTCGTCCTCAACATCACAGGTGAATTTCTGCGAATACTTAACATCCGGAAGACCCTCCCATGTTTTGCCGCCGTCACGCGAGCGGTACACAGCCTGCTCCGTTCTGCCGTAAATTATATTCCCGTTTACCGGGGATACGGCTCTTACGGAATAAGGCAAATCCTCCCACGTATTGCCGTGGTCGCGGCTTACATGATATCCGCAATAGATAACGTCCGGATTCTGACCGTTGATAAACACATTCTCGCTGCCCTCCAAAACCTTTCTGAAGGTTCTGCCGCCGTCCTCGCTTAAAAGAAGATTTGAGCGGCTCCAGCCGCCGAGGCTTACCCAGACTTCGTTGGGCTTATCCCAGTTTACTGCTATACCGTTACAGGTTTTCGAGCCGTTTTGTCTTATCCAGAATCTGTCCTCTATGGGGAAGGAGTCTACCATGGGATAGTCCTCTCCTCTGCCGGAAAACATTGAATGAACAAATCCGCGGTCAATCATACCAAAAAAGAATTCCTTGCCGTCCGGTCTGAAAATAAATGTAGATGCACGGTTTCCGGAATATTTGCTGCTTGTGGGATGGAGATTTTTACCGCCGTCACGGGTTACATACGGCTCACCGTCCAGGATAATATATGCCGTGTACGGGTCGGTGGGGTGAACCGCCATAGGCTCACAGCCCCAGCCCCAGTTATCAACCAAATAAGCGTCTGTATTATGGTGAATAGGCACATTGAAGGTTTTGCCGTAATCATTGCTGTAGCGCATGTTACGCTGAATTGTACCTATTGAGCAATACAGTATTCTGTGACCGTCCTTATCGGCAGCAGAAAACTCAAGAGTTTGAGGATTTACATTGCTGAACTGCGAGTTATCGCATGTAAACTCCCATGTTTCGCCGGCATCCATGCTTGTGTAAAGACTTTTACCGTAAATGCATATCCAGTGGTTTAAGTTATCGGGATTTACAACCACGGAAGGAATACCGTCGATAGCTCCGTCCTCTTTCAAGGGAAGGTTTCCGTTGTGCTCGTTCCATGTCTCGCCGGCGTCTTCGGAAACAAACATGCCGTTTTCCATAGTCGTTATGATAACCTTATTACCAACTGTCCAAACGCCTTTAGTATCCATACCCTCAAAGGGACCGTTCTTTTTCCAGCTTTCGCCTTCATCATCCGAAACAAAAAGTCCAGTCCTGTTATTGTTCGTCAGGTAAATCCGCCTTTTACCGTTTTTATCACGGGGACCGAAGGCAAGACCGTGTCTGTTATGGGTTCTGGCGTTTGCAAGGCGCATTATAAACCGCCAGGTTTTACCCGAGTCAGTGCTTTTATATATACCGCATACGTTTGTGTCTTTGCCTGTTCCGGTATTTGCCAGAACAAGGACAAAATTTTCATCCTCCGGGTCAAAGGCAAGAACTGTTGTGCCGATTGCGTCAAGACCGTTATTGCTCGGGTGCCATGAGGCACCGCCGTTTTCACTGCGCCATATCGACTCGGTATCCGTACCCAAAAGTATAAGGTCGGGCTTTGTGGGCGAAATCGCAAGCGTCCAGCCCATCTGACCGGCATCACCGCCGTAATAGCCGTTTTTAATCTGCTGCGGCGATGTAAGATGATAGTTTAGCATCCACGGCTTATACCGTGTTGTTGTATACTCATCAATATCAAAATCTTCGCTTAAAATAGGCATATCGGGGATTGTAGGATATTTTGTGTTAATCTTTTTCCATTCAAGCAACGCTTCTGTTTTGGAACTATCCGTTTCCTCCTCGGACGGTTTTAACGCCTCGGGAACAACAACCAGCTTCGGCGCCGTTTCTTTAAGGCTTTCCACAGACGGAAAAACCGCGTTTGTCTGAACATTTGCGGCTTTTATAACAAAGCCGATATAGCCCTTGTCCGTTTTTGAGGAGACAACGTATTTTGTAACATCAACGGAAATCTCCTGTCCCTCGGCAAGGATTTCGTCCGAAAGCTTTGTGCCTGCGTTGTGGGCATTTGACATATTAAGCGATGTCTGGAGCCACTGATGTACAGATGACTGGTATATCCCTGCTGCGGCAGTTACCGGCATTTCGGAATTTTCCGGCTGAGTAATTTTGCCGACACTTTCCGGAGTCATCTTAAGCAAAACCTGATCATACTCGCTGATTTCATCCGTAATGCGGAAGGCAAGGTAAATATTCTTTGCCGCACCTTCGGTTCCGTCTAACAAAAGCTCGTTTTTAAGACCGTAAACCGTGTTTTTATGAAGCTCGTCAACATATGTATCCTGGGTTGCAGCATATTCATAAGCGGCGGCAGAGTTATCCTCCGCCGCTGCCGATATGCAGGAAACACACATTATACCCGCTAATATTAATGAGGTAATTTTTTTAATCAATTGTATCCATCCTCACTGCTTGATTATTTTCCGAACGCCGCCTTTGCAGCTGCGTCCATAAGCTTCTGAATACCGTAGGAATCACAAGTTTTAATGTATTCGTTCCAGTCATTATCATTCGAGGGATCCTTATCGCCTACCGTGAACAACAGCATGTAAGTGTCGATACCCTTGCGCCAGTCGGGATATGTTGTAAATTCCTCAAGGTTGGGGTAGTTAAACTTAACATCTGTTACAGTTGTATAGAACGGCGGATCTGCCTCAAGGTACTTCATGTACTGTTTTGCAAGGTCAGATGTGCCGTATGTTCTTTCGATTTCCTCTGGGTATGTTATTTTATAGTTTCTGCCGAACATAAACATGTTACGGTAGCTCTTTTCTTCATCATACTTTGTATCAAATACAACTTTGTCGCCGTCCATCTTATACTCTCTGCCCTCTAAGCCGTAAGTCTGGAAGAATGTACCCTCCTCGGAGAACATCCAGTTCATAAGCTTTACAATGTTGGGGTATGTTTCTTTTTTAGCCATTGAAGTAACCATTGAAACACTTCCCATGTTGTTAGGGGCGGAGAAGCCGTAGAACTTGCCGTCGGTTGAATTTACAACATACTGGTCGCAAAGAGAGAAGGCTGCTTTTGTAAAGCCGTTTTCCTTAAGCGTCTTATTGTATTTCTCTACATTTGCAAAGTGGTCGAGAACCACGCCGATTTTGCCGTTAACGATTAGTTTTTCATAAGCGTTGTTATCTGTGATACCGTCCTCGTTAATATAGCCGTTCTGGCACCAATCTCTGATTTGTGCAAACTGTGCTCTTGCAAAGGGGTGCATTGCAGCGGCAACAAGCTTTTTGCCGTTATTGTCAATTTCGCCCTTATCGTTTACGATATACTCACGCCATGAGTCAACACCCATTGAAAGGAGCAGCTCGTTTATTGTGCTTGAACCTCTGTGAGCCATGCCCCACGTATCTTTCTTGCCGTTGCCGTCAGGGTCATTTTCGGTAAATGCCTTCAAAATCTGACCAAGTTCCTCTGTACTTTTTGGCATTTGAAGTCCGAGATTGTCGAGCCAGTCCTGTCTTATATAGAAATATCTTGTTCCGGCTGCGTCCGTTGAACCTCTGCCGGGAACGCCCCAATATTCATCAAGTTTCTTTGCGCCTCTCCAGCCGGAATCGGGGATAACGCAGTCATCGGCATACGGATTCCATCCTTTAATCTGGTCGCCGTATTCTTTAAACATGTCATTTAACGGTATAACAAGATTTGACTGCATCCATGCCTGAACAAGGTCAAAATAAGCAATCATATCAATCTGTTCTCCTCCGGCACGCTTTGTTGCAAGCTGCTGTGTAACCTCGTTTGTCTGTGTGGAAATCAAAACCGGTTCAACTCTTATTCCGGTTTTTTCCCATATGTAATGGGTATAGGGGTTGTCGTTGTAATCGTCGCCGGATTTACCTATCTGAGACTCATAATTGTTACGTACGGCATAACGGATAACCGGAGCGGTTTCAAACGTATCTCCGCCGGACGCCGTGTTGTTCTTTTTGCCGCAGCCGGCAAAAACAGTTACTGCGGTGGTTACCGCCAGTGCAAGTGCTAACCTTTTCTTTAACATTTCATTACTTCCTTTCTTTAATATATATAAATTAACCTTTTACCGAACCAACCATAAGACCTGCCATAAAATACTTCTGAACAAAGGGGTATACGCAAAGTATGGGCAGTGTTGCGCACATAAGTGTTGCAGCTTTCAGCGTATCGCTGTTTATTACATTTTTTGCGGCTACATCCGATGACATCATGGTGCTGTTTGCGGTTTCTGTCGGGGCGGTGTTTGCCTGGAGAATATCATTCAGGTAAACCTGCAAAAGTTTTTTGTTGGGGTCGTTTATGTAAATCAGCGCATTAAAGAATGTGTTCCACGCAGCAACAGCTGTGAAAAGCGTTATCGCCGCAATTGACGGAAGGCTGAGCGGAAGTATAATCTGAACAAATATTTTCATATTGCTTGCTCCGTCTATCAAAGCCGATTCCTCAATCTCCCCGGGGAGCTGCTGGAAAAAGTTTTTCAATATAATTATGTTCCAGATATTGAATGCCGACGGGAGTATAAGTCCCCAGTAATTGTCGACCAGTCCCAAATTTTTAACAACAAGATAATTCGGGATAAGACCGCCGGTGCCGAACATCATGGAAAACACCATTATTGTCATAAGCGTCTGTCTGCCTTTTAAGTGCTTTTTTGAAAGCGGATAGGCATATACCGTCATTATAATCATTGAAAAGATTGTGTTCATAACAGTATAAACAAGGTTGTTTCTCATTGCTATGAAAAATCTCTTATCAAGAATCAACTTGCGGTAGGCGTCAAGGTTAAAACCTTTGGGCCACAGCGAAACACGTCCGGAAATTACCGATGTGTTGTCGCTAAGTGATATGGCAATCTGATTTAAAAAGGGATAAACCATTGCGATTATAATGAAAAACATAAAAATGTTGTTTATAATATCGAAGGTAAATTCGCCTTTTGTTTTTCTTTTAAACATTTATACTACCTCCCATTCTTACAGCAAGCCTTCTTCGCCGACCATCTTTGCAAATCTGTCGGCACAGAAAACAAGTATAAAGCTTACAACAGATGAGAAGAACGAAATCGCCGTTGAAAGGCTTGTGTTCCAGTTTATAATACCCATCTTGTAGTTTAACGTATCAAGCACTTCAGAGGTTGCAAGGTTCATGCTGTTTTGCAGAACAAATATTTTTTCAAAGCCTACGCCCAGCATTGCGCCGACTCTCTGAATAAGAGTTATTGTAACAATAAACTTAATTCCCGGAAGTGTTATGTTCATTATCTGTTTAATCTTGCCGGCGCCGTCAATCTTTGCAGCTTCATAAAGTTCCGGGGATATGCCCGACATTGCAGCAAGATAAAGTATCGTGCCCCAGCCCCAGGTTTTCCACATATCAACCGCGGTTACAATTCCCCAGAAATACTTTTCCTTTAAAAGGATGTTTCCGATATCGTGGCCGACAATTTTTGAAACGGTTGATATAAGAGCGTTTCCCGGCATAAGTATCTGAATTGCAAGACCTGCAACTACAACGTACGAAAGGAAGTACGGGAGATACGAAAGTGTCTGCACAATTCTTTTGTAGGTTTTGTTTCTTATTTCGTTGATAAGCAGCGCAAAGAATATTGTTCCGAAGAAGCAGAACACAATTTCCAAGGCGTTTATGCAAAGCGTGTTTCTTATGGAACGTAAAAAATCCGAATTTCCGAAAAGTACTCTGAACCATTTAAGACCTACCCATTCGCTTTCCGCAATAGACTGTGACAGATTATAATCCTTAAAAGCAATAACCATTCCGTAAAGGGGAACAAACCTGAAAATAATCATCAGCAGAAGTCCCGGAACAAGCATGGCGTATAAATCCCAGTTTTTAAGAAAGTATGTACCGCCGGGACTTCTTAACCGTTTTGCTGTTGTAATTTGTTTTTCCTTCACCTTTTATCCCTGCCTTCTTTGTTTTATACAAGCAGGATTTATGCTCCTGCCGACAATATTGTCTTTTACCTTACACGCTCATTGTACATCACCGCTTTTACGTTTTCAATACCCACATTTGGCAAAAAACATCATATTTTGCAATAACAAAAAATGCACTAAAGTTAAAATATTGCACTGTTTTAACAAATATTTTTTTAACACAATCGGCATTTTTCCTTGACACACCTCATTTTCTGTGATATCATCATTGCATGATAAACTTTACATAATGTGTGGTGAACAGATTGAAAATCAGGAATATTTTCAAAGAACTTCCGGGTCTGAGATTCAGTACCAAGAACATTTTGCTTATGCGTTTTATAGTGGCAAACTTTTTCATCATACTTTTCTGCGTTATAATTCTTGCTGCAGTATCCGTAAACAAAATCAATCAGGTTATAACCTCAAACACCGATAATTTTTCGGAAAATCAGCTTCATACCGTATCCGATGCCGTGGATACATCGTTAAACGACATGTTCAGGACGGTTCGTTCTATGGCAATTTCCTCCGATGAGGGCGATATTTTCAACTTTAACCGCTGGACGCGCAATGATAAAAACTCTATCGACTTTTACAGCTGGAAAGCATTTTTTAAAGGCTACATTACAAACTACGACTTTATCCACAGCGTCTGGATTTTGAATTCAAACAATGTTATAATTGACTCCGAAAGCTCTATAGCCTCGCCGGACGAATACGAAAACTGGCGCTTTATCGCAGACTCCGTAAACAAAGCCAAAGAAGAGCATCAGTATCTTATTCCCTACACAACGACGCTGCACACCATAGGAAATACTCAGGTTGTTTCCATGGTTGCACCGCTCAAATCAGGCGATGCAAGCTATAACGGCGGTGCGATAATTCTTAACATCAAAGCGCGGTATTTCGCGCAAAAGCTGGGATATGCCCAGGCAAACTCAAATTATCTTTCATTTATTTATAATGATGAAAGCGGCGAAGTTACAGCGGCCTCCGCAAACAATTACAATCCTGCGGAAATTGCCGATATAGCCGCAAAAAGCTTAAAATCCGAAAACAGCACAGTGTATAAAATCGGCAAAAACAAGTACACTGCCTACACCGCACGCTCATCCATCGTTCCGAAATGGCACATGGTAACAATGTACAACAACAGCTATGCAACCGGACAAAAGCAATCGATTTATATATGGTATATAACGGTGTTAATACTGCTTATTCTGTTCTGCCTTGTTTCCACATGGTTTATTACGTTTTACATTTATAAGCCGCTGCAGAGAATTATCACAAATTTAAGCGTAAATATAAACGATATGCCGGATGTAAGCTTTAAAAAGAAAAATGATGAAATACAGATAATAAGTTCGCACATATCCACTCTTGAAAACGAGTTAAGCGACAAAAACAAATTTATACAGGATAACATAGAAAAAATCCGCGGAATAGCCGTACGCAGCATTTTAAGCGGCGACAGCGACGAGTTTTCTGCCCGTGATCTTGCAAAATGCGGAATTATTTTTACCGAAAAGTACTATTATACAGCGCTTTTCACCCTTGACAGATATCTTGACATTCTGTCAGACAATACGGAAAAGAACTTTTCCGCGCTTTCGGCAAGGGTGTTCTCATGTATATATAATACACTGTCCCAGACCATAAATTCAACAGGTATATACTGGGATCATAACCGTTACGCATTTATATTGAATACCGACAAACCCCTTGAGGCTTCGGCGGTGGCATTATTTATCGGCAGAGTTAACGAAACCTTAAACGAAACATGCAAATGCTCTGTTTCGCTTTGCTTAAGTGCACCTGTTTCGTCCATGGGAGAAACAGCCACAGCGTTTTCACAGGTTATCGCCTCGGAAAAACACCGTTTTTCCATAGGAAACGAAGCCCTTATAATCTGCCCCGCTTCAATAACATACTCCATAGAAAGCTCAAGAGCGGTAAGCTCGTGCATAAGCTCGATTGCCCACAACCTTTTTGGCGGAGATACCGGCCATCTTTTGGAGAAACTTAATAAATTCAAAGCTCTGCTTTCAAAAGCTTCACCGGATGATGTGCGCATAAACACGCTTAAGTTGTTTGACACAATTAAGAAAAATTTCCTTCCGGAGCTTGCAAGCTTTGATTTTAATATGGTATACAAGCGGATTGACAACATTATTTCATACTCCGTTTACCCGGAACTTTGCGAATATATAACGTCAAAGCTTATGGAGATGGCGGCGCTGTGTGCGGACTCGGGTGACAAAAACATCGCAAGGCGAATAAAGGAATATATCGACCTCTACTATTATAATGATATTTCCCTTGACAGTCTTTCGGACTGCTTTCACGTATCAAGCTCGTATATCAGCAAGGTATTTACCGAGGCTTACGATGTGGGTTTCCAAAGCTATCTCTCCCAGCTTCGTATATCAAAAGCGATGGATATGCTGAAAAACACCGATTTATCGATTCAGAAAATCGGCGAAAAGGTAGGTTTTATGAGCTATAATTCATTTTCGCGGACATTTAAGCGCATAACCGGAGTTTCAGCGAAGGAATACCGAACAAATCCATCCGCAAACGACAACTAAGGTATTTTTTGTCAATAGTTTTGCAAAAAAGCAAAAAATATTTGCAAAACTATTGACAAACCGAAAAAAAAGTATTATACTGACTAAGTATTAAGAAGGAGGTTTTAAGCGATGTTATTCAATTGCAAACAATCGAATAATGCCGGTTGGGGTACTAAACGTGTACCTTCTGCTTCCTTTGCGATTTTTTCTGTAGATGGTGTCCTTGCGGCAGCATCTTTTTTTGCATTCACAGCCATTATTTCCTTGCTCAGAGGCGTCATTATTAACGTCCTCGGACTACTGGTCATACTCGGAAATAGACGGCTGCCTGTGTGTTAAAAAACAAATTACATTTTAACATATATTAAATTGCTATGGCAGCATCTACCAAGTGTTAGATACTGCTTTTTGTTTTATCTTGGTACAATAGCCGTTTTTCGGTTATTATATATATTGCCTCTATGGCGAAAGGAGAAATTTAAAATGAAAAAATCAACTAAAAAAGTTTTCGCGGCATTTATGGCAGCAGCTCTTTGCGTTGCAGGTCTTGCAGGCTGCGGAACAAAAGACGGTTCCTCAAGCGGTAACAGCGGCACCGGCTACACCTCCGGCAACACCGAATTCTTTATCGGCGGCACGGGCCCTCTTACCGGCGACGCTTCATCATACGGCATTTCCGTCCAGGAAGGCGCAAAGCTTGCTATTAAAGAAATTAACGATGCCGGCGGTCTTAACGGAATCAAATTTAAGTTTGATATGAAAGATGATAAAGCAACAGCTGCAGATGCGGCAACAGGCTATGATACACTGTATGAAGCAGGTATGCAGGCTTCAATCGGTGCGGTAACCTCCGGTTCATGTGACTCATTTGCTTCTAAGGCTGATGAGGACGGCATTTTCGCCATCACACCTTCGGCTTCTGCGGCAAACGTAATCGAAAACAGAGATACTGTTTTCCGTGTATGCTTCGGCGACCCCGACCAGGGTGTTTTGGCTGCAGAGGAGCTTACCAAAAACTACAAAAATATCGGTGCAATTTATGACACAAGCGATGCTTATTCATCAGGTATTTTTGATGCCTTCAAGGGCGAAATGGAAAAGCTTGGAGCAGAATTCATCACTCAGACATTCGACGCTGAGAACAAAAAGGACTTCACAACTCAGGTTGAGGCTTTGAAGGACTGCGACGTTATATTCCTTCCCATTTACTACACAGAAGCCGGCACAATTGCAAAGACAGCCGCTGCCAAAGGCAGCAAGGCGGTATTGTTCGGCTGTGACGGTCTTGACGGTATCGCAGACCAGCTTGACGCATCCGTTGTAAGCGACATTAAGTATATCACTCCCTTCGATGTTAACAGCACAGACGAAACAACAAAGAAGTTTGTTGAAGCATACAAGGCTGAATACAACCGCGCTCCCGACCAGTTTGCGGCTGACGGTTATGACGCTATCATGGCTATTTTCGAGGCTATGAAGAAAGCAAACGTATCAGACGTTACAATCAGCGCTGCTGATTTGAGCAAAATCCTTGTTGACACAATCACTTCGGACGGCTTTACTTTAAAGGGTGCAACAGGTACAATGACCTGGGACAAGACAGGCGCATGCGCTAAAGTTCCGCAGATTGTTGAACTTAATAAATAACAACAGTCTTAATATTCATTCCGGCATGTCGCCGGAATGAATATTGTTTTTGAAATCTCATTTGTGAGGAGAGAATTATGAGTACTTTAATTGACGGACTGAGCCTGGGCAGTATATACGCCCTGATAGCGCTCGGTTACACGATGGTTTACGGTATCGCAAAGCTTTTAAACTTTGCCCACGGTGATATCATTATGGTAGGCGCTTACGCAATACTTACCACAATGGCGCTATGCGGAAACCCTTTTATTGCAATTCTGGCAGCGATTATAATATGTACGCTTTTGGGTGTATTTACCGAAAAGCTTGCTTACAAGCCTTTGAGAGGTTCTTCGCCTTTGGCTGTTTTAATTACGGCAATCGGCGTCAGCTACCTTCTGCAGAGCGTGGCACAGCTTATTTTCGGTGCGGAAACGCGTCCTGTTACGATTGCTAATTTTCAGCCGATACAAATCGGCGGACTTCGTATCAGCGTAGCTGCTGTAATAACGCTTATAATCGGTGCAGTTATAATGGCAGGTCTTACTTTATTCATTAACAAAACCAAAATAGGACGTGCCATGCTGGCTGTTTCCGAGGACAGGGGCGCAGCTCAGCTGATGGGTATAAACGTAAACATGATTATAACCGTAACGTTTGCTATAGGCTCGGCGCTGGCGGCGTTTGCAAGCACATTCTATCTTATGCAAATCCCCAACACAAGCCCGACCCTTGGCTCAATGCCCGGTATTAAAGCATTCACAGCCGCAGTTATCGGTGGTATA
>CAJLYO010000006.1 GCA_905210885.1 uncultured Eubacteriales bacterium
TGCTGAACAGATATGTAAAGTTTTTCAAACCTATCCACGGACTTCTTAAAATTCCCAGGCTGTAGTCAACCTCTTTAAATGCGATAAGCACGCCGAACATGGGCATGTAGTTAAAACAAATAAAGAACGCCACCGCCGGAAGCATAAACAAATACAGCACGTAATTCTTTTTTATCTCATAAGAAAAGCTGTTTTTGTCAAGGGGTTTTTGTATTTTAGTGCTTTTCATCTTTTTTCTCCTCTCCAGCAAAAAATGTAATCGGTACAAACATAGTGCTCGGTCTGCCGTTTGACTTTATCTCAAGAATAAGCTCGCATACCGCAGTGTCAATCTCTCCCGCTGTTATGGTGTATTCCGCTGTTTTAAGAGATGTACCGCCATGACGCTGGTCAAGAATAACCATGCTTTCACATGACGGCGAAACCGTCCATTCCGGCGGCATATGCCATTTGACTTTCAGGCATTGCTGCTTATTTATCTTGTTTTCAAAATTCAGCACCATTTTTTTAACTGCGCCGTTTTCTACGTAAATTCCGTCAGTGTAGCGCACCGTTACGTCAAAAATCGCACTGCCCGTCTTTACACCGTCAAAAATCATCGTGTCTTTAAAATCGCGCCGCGCAAAAACGCCCTTGCTGTATTTCTGACAATACAAATTATTTTGAAACTTAATCTGCACACCGTTTTCATTCATAGTGTCACACATGCCGCCCATATATACCGGCATAAGCGCGCACACTCTTTCGCAAAGCTCCGTTACCGTTCCCGGTATGCTTATGGTCCAGTCGGTGAGATTAACCGTCAGTGTTTTAATCTCATCGCCGATTGGCTCAAGCCACTTTTGCGGTATATTTTCCGCTCCGCAGATTATTCCTAAAATCGAACCGAGAGTCGCCGCCGTGCAGTCCGCGTCCTCGCCGCAGCTTGCCGCAATACATATGCTTTTTCCGAAATCACCTTCGCCGTAAAGCCAGCCAACTATCATTAAACCGATATTGCTCGGAGCGTCATATCCAAGCTCGCCCACAGGCACATCAGGCTCCGGCTCTCTGTCCTCATAGCCGGTGTTCATGCCGAACGCCCCGGGAACCGTCTGCAAAACCTTTTTTCTTGCCGCCTTCCAGTCAAGCCCCGTTTTATAACATTCAACCGCAGTTTTTACCGCAAGCGCCGTATCGCACCCATCAGGTATGTAAGAAAGTCCGATATCTATAAGATTTTGCGTATCACTTTCCGCAAATGCCGCACTTTGCAGCGCCGCGCAGAAAATTTCCGCATACACTCCTTCGCCGCCATGGTCCACAATTGCGTCCTCGTAGGCATATTTAACTGTAATATCGGGATTTCCCGGAGCAAGGCACGCCCAAATTTCACTTCTTATAAAACAGCCGCAGCTATCCTTGTTATGATTGCTGAAGCTGCCGGAAATCGGCGGCAGCAAACCGGAAGCAAGATTTGTTTTTCCTGCACCGTACTCTGACCATTCCGCAGTTACATACGAAAGCCAGTACTCGGCAAGAACAGCCGCGTTAAGCGCTTTTCCGTAGTTTTCGGCGGCATTGAGCCACACAAGCTGCAGGTCAAGGTCATCATTGGGAAGAACGCCCTTTGTAAAATCGTGAGTGTAATATTCCACATTAAAAACACCGCGTTTACATTCAAAGGGCGCACCCAGACTTCCGCCGATGTTCTTACCCAGCCAGCAGCCGCGAACCTTGCTTTTGTATTCCTTTACATTCATTTGCAGCACCTCTCATTTTACCCAAAATATTCACATTCATACATTAGTTAAATCTTTTAACTAATTCGTTAACTCGGAATATGACATTCTCTGCGTTTAGTGAAATTATATCATATGCAAGTTTTCATGTCAATACATTTTTGTTAAATTTACGAAAAATTATTTAGGAAATATTAAGAAATATAATTGACACATTTGATATCATATGATATAATTCAAATGATATATAAATTTGTTAATTCATTTTATTAATACATCGGAGGAATTTTAATGAGAGGAACAAATGCCGGCTTGATGAAGGAGAATAATAAAAGTCTGATTCTCAGCATGATAAGACGAAGTGACTTCTCACGTGCCGACCTTGCAAAGGCTACGGGGCTTACAAAGGCTACAATATCTTTGCTTGTTGACGAAATGATGCAGGACGGTCTTATTTTTGACGAACCGGCAAAAGGCATGAACGGTGTCGGACGGCATCCGCTTATATTAAGGCTTTGTGAATCGTCACGTCACGTTATCGGCTTGGGTCTTGCGAGAAATGACTATCAGCTGGGTCTTTACGACCTTGGCGGAAATTGTCTTGAAATGGAAACAAGAAACTATATGCCGGGAGATGTTTCGGCAACAGCAGACAATATTGCGGAACAAATAGAAAAGTACAAATCGATGCTGCCAAATTCAAGCATTATAGGCATCGGCATAGCCTCCCCGGGTCCCGTTGACTATAAAACCGGTACGATATTAAACCCGCCGAACTTTTCAAAATGGCATAACTGCAATATCTGCGAACTGCTTTCAAAAAAAACGGGACTGCCTACCGTGCTTGAGCGCGACTCTTATGCCTTTGCAATGGCGGAACAATATTTCGGCTGCTGTCAGACGGAGGAAAACTTCGCTTACATAGTTATAGACGAAGGTATAGGTTCCGGGATAGTTATTAACAACAAATTCTACCGCGGAAGTCACGGCAGAGGCTGCGAGCTTGGGCACACCTCCATTGCCCTTGACGGAAAACCGTGCGCCTGCGGAAACAACGGCTGTCTTGAACGTTATGCCTCTGTTCCGTCGCTGCTTGAAGGCACAAGATATTCCACATGGCGCGAAATGATTAACGCCAATGATTTGGATATTATAGAAAAAGAGGCTGAATACCTTTCCGGCGCTTTAGTTAATTTGATAAACCTTTTCGATTTGGAAACAATCGTACTCGGCGGTGAGGTGATTTACGGCGGTTACCGCCTTGCAAACATTATCCAGTCACAGGTTAAAAACAGAACAATCGTCAGCCACCCGGTAAGAATAACCGTTGCCGCGTCCGAAAAGAGCAAGGCTCTGGGCGGCGCATCAATAGCTATGCATAACCTGTTTTTCCGCACCGGCAGCAGTGCTGCGGAAAAATCGGCATATTAAGTTTACACCATACGGAGCGGCATATAAAAGCCGTTCCGTGTTACCGCGCAATACAAAAGCAAGGAGGTAAATTTTTTTGGATAATAAGTTAAATAATTTAACTAATACAATTTTAATTTTCAAAAAGGGTTTTAATTTCTCTCAGGACGGTCCCGGAAACAGGCTTATATACCATATGCAGGGCTGTAACTTCAAATGCAAATGGTGTACAAACCCTGAAAGCATGGACTTTCCCGGTGAAAATTCCGTAGAATACCGTATTTGCGACCTTGTTGACGAGGCATTGCGCAGCAGACCGCTGTTTTTCGGCGGCGGCGGTGTGACGCTTACAGGCGGTGAACCTACATGCCAGTTTGATGCCGCGCTGAACCTTTTAAAAACACTTAAGACTGAACAAATAAATACCGCCATAGAAACAAACGGCTCTCATAAAAGGCTTATGGAAATGGTTCCTTACATTGACAATCTCATAATGGATTTCAAGCATTTTGACGAGGCCGCCCACGTTTTCTACACCGGTCACTCATTAAAGCAAACCAAGGAAAATCTCAAAATGCTTTCAGAGCAAAAAAAGCATGTACTGATAAGAACGCCGGTAATAAACGGCGTAAACACAGACCCCGAGGGCTTTGCACAGTACTTCAAAACCCTTGATTGCAGTACGTTTTCTTTCGAGCTTTTGTCCTATCACGAATTCGGCAAAAACAAATGGAAAGGAAAATATGAGATAGAAAACGGCTTTATAACAAAAGACGTTATTGAAAAATTCAAAAAAGTATACAAAGACTGCGGTCTTAATATTATAAACACTTAGAAAGGAATGATATATATGATAAATTTCAAAAAAGGCGAGCTTACACATATGGCACGCGAGCTTTTCGCGGAGGAACGGGCAATAAAACGCCTTGACGGCTGGTTTATCGCACAGGAAACCCAAATGAAAACTGCCGGCAAATACGATTCAAAGGAAATTGACAAAGCAAACACTCTTTTGGAAACCGTTAAGGTTCTTCCTCTTTCGGTAAGCGTTAACAATATTTTTGTAGGCACACAGCGCGACAGCTTTGCAAGAAGTTACGCCCTGATTAATCCAAGCTTTAAAGTTGAGGAATTTAACGGTTACTGCGACCCGACCGCGGTTTTTAACGATATTGAACCCAACGGCGAATTTACAAAAGAGCGCATACAGACGGTAAGAGATTACATGCAGAACACGGATTATGTAAAAGACCTTTCCGCCGTGTACAAGGAACATGAAAATGACACAAAAGAAGTGGCATATTTTATAGAACAGGTTACGGGTCACCTTATCCCCGACTTTCGCGGCGCCTTAAAACACGGCGTTTTAAAGCTTATGGACGATATAAAGGATAAGGAAGGCGATGGCTACCGCGCAATGGAGTTTGCTCTGAAAAGCGTAATCGTCCTTGCGGACAGATACCGCGAAATTTTAACGGAGCAGCGCAAAACCGCCTCCGAAAACCGTGCCGCACAGCTTGACTATATGACGGAAGTCTTAGAGCGCGTTCCGCGTTACGGCGCACGCGGTCTTTTTGAGGCAATTCAGATGTTTATTTTGCTGTGGCAGGTAATGTGCCTTGAACAGGCGCCGAACCCCTTTGCCTTTTCTGTAGGCAATGCGGACAGAATATTTGCACCGTACTATGACACGGACAGAGAAACAGCCGCAGAATTATTTAAACACTTTCTCGTATTTTTCAACGTGGCGGACAGAAGCTGGGCTATATCGCAAAACGTAATTTTGGGCGGGCGCGACCTTGAAGGCAACGACCTTTCAAACGAGCTTACATATGCAATTATGGACGCGTACTACGACATGAACCTTCCCCAGCCCATTTTGTCTGTTAAGCTTCACAAAAACACACCGAAGGAATTTTACGAAAGCATGGGCAAGTTTCTTTTTACCCCCGGCGTGCTCACACCGTCATTTTTCAATGATGACTCACTGTTTGAGCTGTTAAAAAGTCACGGCACCGCACCGGAGGATTTGCCCGATATTTCAATTGCCGGCTGTCAGGAGCCTCTTATAATGGGCAAGGACAACGGCAACACCACAAACAGCTGGCTTAACCTTCCGAAAATTCTGGAACTTACAATCACCGGCGGTGTTTCCCTTATAACCGGTGAAAAGCTTGCGGACATCAAAAAAGCTCCTCTTGAAAACTTAAAAGAGGAATTTTATAAAAATACGGAATATTTTGCACAGCGCATGGCAGACGCCGCAAACGGAGCGTCAAAAGCAGTTTCGCACCTGCGCGTCCCCTTCCTCTCCTGCTTTATGGGCGGTCTTGAAAACGGAATCGACGTACGCGACACAAATCGCCAGGGTACCAAGTATAACGGCAGCGGCTGCCTTATCCACGGTATAAGCGTTGCGGCAGACAGCCTTATCGCGGTAGAGCATATGCTGGCCGAAAGACCTCACGACAAAGATAAGCTTGAAAACGCTCTTAAAGCCGACTTTAAGAGCTATGAGGATTTACGTGAATACCTTCACGGCTGTCCGAAATACGGCAACTTCATAAATGAAGCGGATGCCGAAACAGTCGAGGTTGCAAACATGGCGGCAGATACCGTGGCAAGCCTTAAAAACTACCTCGGAAACAGCTTCAGACCGGACTTTTCAAGCCCGTCAACCCACCTTTTGTACGGCTATTGGGTAGGTGCAACTCCCGACGGCAGACACAGCAGAGAAATGCTCGGCTACGGAGTCGACCCCCTTTACGGCGACGCGTCAAACGGTATGGGCTTCAGAGTTTTGTCGGCAATGGATTTGCCGTACGATAAAATGAACGGCGGATACGCTTCTCACTTCGGCGTTGACCCCAACTACTTTAAAGGCGAAACTCTTGACCAAAAAGGCGCAGAGTTCGGCGAAAGAGTTATTGCACCGCTGTTTTTCAACAAAATGCATAAGGGCATATCGCCGTTTTACCTGTACGTAAATGTCACAACACCACAAACATTGAGAAAAGTGCTTGCCGACCCGAAAAAATATGCACCCAGCGGTGTATATATAATGAGGATACACGGAACATTCGTAAACTTTCTTGACTTGTCCCCTGCGATTCAGCAGGATATAATAAAACGTCTTGACCCATGCTCGGCGTCAATGTAGGGAGGTACTCCATGAACACAATCGGTCTTGACATAGGCACAACAAGCATATGCGGAGTGCGTATAAACTGTGAAACCGGCGAGGCAGAAAAAACGCTTGCTTTAAAAAACAGCTTTTGGATTAACGGCGGCGCACCCTTTGAGCGGCTGCAGGACGCCGAAAAAATATTTGAAACGGTGCTGCTCATAGCAAACGAGTTAAAAGACGAACACACCGCCGCAATAGGTCTAACCGGTCAAATGCACGGCATTGTGTATCTTGATAGCACCGGACGGGCAATAAGCCCCCTTTACACATGGCAGGACGAGCGCGGAAACCAACCGTATAAAAGCGGCACATACGCGTCTTACTTAAATTCTTGCACAGGCTTCGGAAACGTGACCCATTTTTACAACGAAATCAACAAAATCGCACCGGACAGTGCCGCTGCATACTGCACAATCCACGACTATGCAGCTGCACGGCTTGCCGGCCGCAAGGCACCTCTTATTCACGTTTCCGATGCGGCAAGCTTCGGCTGCTACGACTTGCAGAAAAATGATTTTACCGAAAAAAACGAGCTGCAGCCCGAAATAACGGACACAGCAGCATTATTGGGAAATTGGAACGGAATACCCGTTTACACCGCAATCGGCGACAATCAGGCAAGCTTTATAGGTTCCGGATGCGGCAAAGACTGCGTTTTGGTAAACATAGGCACAGGAAGCCAGGTTTCCTTCCCCGTAGATGCCGCGGTAAATTCCGATGAGCTTGAAACAAGACCTCTTTCGGACGGACAATATATTGCCGTAGGCAGCTCCCTTTGCGGCGGCAGAGCCTATGCCGCTTTAGAAAAGTTTTTTGAAGACGTAGTAAAAATGGCCGGTGCACAGCCGATACCTATGTACGATGCCATGGGGCGCGAGGCGGAAAAAATCGGCAAAACCGACATGACTTTTGACACACTGCTTTGCGGAACACGTAAAAACCCGGCTCTTCGCGGCGACATTAAAAATATTTCAATTGAAAATTTCACCCCCGGCGATTTAATTTTAAGCTGCATGCACGGTATTGCAAACGAGCTTTACAGCTTATATAAATCAGGCGGCGGAAACTGCACAAGGCTTATCGCAAGCGGAAACGGCATACGAAAAAACAAGCTTTTGCGCCGTGAAATTGAAGCACTGTTCGGCATGAAACTTGAAATTCCGCTGCTGTGTGAAGAGGCGGCAACAGGCGCTGCACTGTTTGCCATGACAGGTCACGGAATATACAAAAATATAGACGATGCAGAAAGGATAATTAAATATGATTTATGATAATCCGATATTCTTTGAAAAAAACAGAGTGTACAGAGCATACAAAGGCGGAAAGCTTTTGGGCAGCTTTGTGGGCGACGGCAGCGATGACGGAAACTACCCCGAGGAATGGATAGCCTCAGCGGTAGAGGCGGCAAGCTGTACTTCAAGAGTTGAAAAAGAGGGCGTTTCCGTAACAGCCGACGGCGGGTTTTATCTCGATGAGCTTATAAACAAATACCGCAGGGAAATTTTAGGTGACAGAACAGAGCTCGGCGTGCTTATAAAATTTCTTGACAGCGCTATCCGACTGCCCGTTCAGGCTCACCCGGATAAGGAATATTCCCTTAAATATTTTAACAGCCCCCACGGTAAGGAGGAAAGCTGGATAATACTTGCCACAAGGCCGGGGGGGTGTGTTTACTTTGGTTTTAAAGACGGCGTAACCCGTGAAATGTTTTCAAAGGCGATAGACGACAGCGAAACTGACCCGGATGCAATGGAACGCCTGCTTGTAAAATACGAAGTAAAACCGTGCGATGTTATGTTTGTCCCGGCAAAAACAGTGCACGCAATCGGTGCCGGCTGTCTTATTTTGGAAGTTCAGGAGCCTACCGATTTTACAATTCAGCCGGAGCATATGTGCGGCGATATAAAGCTTACACAACGGGAAATGTACATGGGGCTTGACAAGGAAACATGCCTTGACTGCTTTAAATATGTACAAACTCCCCTTGTAAAGGAACAGCCCGTTATACTGGAACAGACAAACAATGTCCGCCGCGAAATGTTAATAGGCAAAAATCAGACGGAAAATTTCGGAGTTAACAGAATTACACTGAATAACTGCAGCTATTCTCCCGATGCAAGCGCCGGGGTCTACATCGTCCTGTCCGGAAGCGGCGCTGTGACCGGTCCCGATGTAAGCCGCCAAATAAAGCAGGGTGACTATTTCCTCCTGCCCCGCAACGCTGTGGGAAAGTGCCTTATCTCCGGTACAATGACCGTTGCGGAGTGCTTTGCACAATAATTTGTATTGCAAAAAATACTGTATTTTTGATACTTTACTTGTGTATTATTTTATGATACACTGACTCATGAGGTGACATTAAATGAATGAAATAGATAAAAATACTGTTGAAGGCAAAAATCAGTTAAAAGACAGCGCCAACGTGCGTTTTTTCGGTAACCCGGAAAGCAAAACAAGAATTATGTTTATGGGCAATTCCATAACCCTTCACGGCTATCTGCCGAAAATCGGCTGGTACGGTGAATGGGGCATGGCGGCAAGCTGTGCCGAAAAAGACTATGTCCATCTGCTTGCGGAAAAAATCGGCGATGCTTACTTTTGCATTTGTCAGGTTGCCGACTGGGAAAGCGATTACAGAAACGGTGAAAATCACCTTGGCACTTACGCCTCCGCGCGTGACTTCGGCGCAGATATAATAATCACACGCTTTATTGAAAACATGGACCATAACAATGTGGATTTTGAGCTTTTTAAAGAAAAATACATACAGCTTTTGGATTATGTAAACTCAAAGAACACGGAAAAAATCGTGTTTTCAACAGGATTCTGGAAACACCCCGGAGATGTTTGCATTGAACAAATTGCAAAAGAAAGAGGCTGTCCTCTTGTATATCTCGGGGATTTGGGCGACATGGACGAAATGAAAGCAATAGGGCTTTTCGAGCATGACGGTGTTGCAAACCACCCCGGCGACAAGGGCATGGCAACAGTCGCCGAAAGACTTTGGGTGCCGCTTAAAGAAATGATTGATTAAAAAAGGGAGCCTGTCGGTGTGAACTGCCCCAGTTTGTACAGACAGTACAAAAAAGAGTGGCTATGGCATCATTATTAATATTTTTATGTTGTATGATTTAGTTAGGCGGTAATATGCTTGTGACGTATATTGAAAGCCTTGGTCACTGTGGAGTTGCAGCTCTGCAGTGACTTTTTCTTTTTTCTTTGCTTCTCTAATTGTTTACAGTACCAGATTTATGTTTTGCTCTGCTCCGGTTTTGTAGGCAACTATACTATTATCATATAAATCTCTAATGATGGACAAATACAATGTTCCTTGCGAGGTTTTGATATACGAAATGTCTGTAACCCATTTTTGATTTGGCCTTTCTGCCTTGAAATCCCTATTTAGCAAATTAGGATAACGGTGCAAACCTCCCCCATAGTTACGATATTTCCTTCTTCTGACAACAGATAACAAGTTGTATTTTTGCATCACACGAAGTATTGTTTTAGGACTGTGATGCACCCCTTGTCTTTCAAGCCATATATGTATTCTGCGATAACCATAAGTCTTACCGCATTTTTCTTGGCATTCTTGAATTTTGTTTGCTAAATCCAAATTTCTCACATATTTCTCTGCCTGTATATCCGTTATGCTTTAATTCAATAATTTCTTTTTCGTATTCCTGTATATGACGATAACTTCTTGGCATAAAAACACCTCCTATGGTTTTATTTTCATTATACCATAGGAGGCTCTTTTTTTCTACTGTCCGTTTTTACCGGTTCTGTTCAGAATTGCCTGCACCTTTTTTACTGCCACGGAACAATAATTTTATTCATATCGTCAAGCCATGTATGTCCGCTCATTCTAACCGTCAGAAGGTCGTTTACAATAACGCCGCGCACACGCAAAACGCTTCCGTCGTCTGTTGACGGATTTTTAATGGAGCTTACGTCGTTTATCGTGTAAAGTCTTCCTCCGCTTTCACCGAGATAAATCATTTCATGACCGTTAAACTGCAAAATGCTTCCCATCGGCGCACTTTTTATTGCATTTACCTTTTCATCGCCGGCAAGTCCGCCGATATCGTCAACACGCACCGGCATAAGCGACTGCCATGTTGTGTTTCTCGGGATATTCAGCCCAAAGCACCGATATACATTAAGAGCATATGCCGAGCAATCCGGGGACTTAAGCATACCGCCCCAGCCGTATCTGTCACCAAGACACTTAAACGCCTGAGTTATAATTCCCGCCTGTGTAAAAGCGAGATACCCTTGATGCACATCCCTGTTCATGGGTATCATCGCCCTTTTTTCGTAATAGCTGCCGTCTGCCCTTCTCCCCGGCATCGACACCACATAGTTGTTCCACGGTGCCCTGTTTATCAGCCTTGCGTCCGGGTCCTCGGGGATTATAAGCTTAAGTACCGTTCCCATGGTCAAAAGCTTTTCCGAAAGCTCATCGTCGGCACTGCTGGGTTCAAGGTACACTCTGTTGCCCGTTACCACCAAAATTTTGCCGTTTGGTTTTGCGTACTCCCATTCCGATTTGCCGGAGCATACGGCAATATCGCTGTACGCAACCCAGCCGCTGCAAATCGACGAACGTACATACGCAAATTTTTTGTCAGCCGTAAGAAAATATATCGCCAAAGGCTCGTTGCACAAAACGCCGGAGCCTGCAAAATCATCCCATTCCGGGTCGCCTGCCGCGTCCGAAAGATAATCGGAATAAGGGTATGCCTTCATCACCGTATAGCGTGTGGCAAAACCGTACTTTAACGGCATATCTGAGCTAACCTCGGCATTTGCAATATTTCTTCTTATAGCCTCATAGTAGCTCTCGGGAACGGCAGAACCGTTTATGTAATGCGTTGACGGTGACTTGAATTTGGACAGCGACGCCGCATAGCTTTTGCCGTTAAAACGCTCCGGCAGAGCGCTCAAGTCCGTCATGCATGTATCGCTTTTACTTATTATCGACTTGTTAAGGGATTGTATCTGTTCCTTTGTCAAAAGGATTCGGTACGGGTTTTCCGCTCTTTCTATCCAATACGCAGCGGCGCACATATCCTGACTGACAAATGGCGCCAAAACCGCACCGGAAGAACCTATACGGTTGTACATAAGCCGCGAAAGGATTATATATCCTCTTTCCCTTGTCATTGACGTGCCTATCGTTCCGTCGCCGCAGCCGCTTATAACATTCATGGCAACCAGGCGCAAAACGTCCGCCGCCGAATCGTTTAAGTCAGTGTATATATTCTGTGCCGGCGCCTGACCCTCAAGCCCGAAATATCTTACGCAAAAGCTTGCAAAGGTTTCGAGATTGCACGAAACACCGCTGTTTTCGTACTCGCTGTATATGTCCGCCGCACTGCCCGACGCATATGTTCCGAATGACGGAACCGTGCACAGTACGAATGCCGCGGCACAAAAGGCGGCAATAATTTTTTTAATTCTGTTTTTCATATGTATATTCCTTTCCGAACACCGAAATTATTTTTTGCACAATTACGATTATACCACCGTAAGAAATATAAGTCAATGCCCGTCAAAACACCTTGGAAATATATAAAATTATTATTGACATATTTGCTTACATATAGTAAAATATAGGTATAATTACTGTATTTTCGGAGGAAATATGAATATTAAAAAGCTTATATGCACAGCAGCAGCCGCGGCATTGGCTGTTCAGCCTGTTTTTGCGGCACAGTCGGCAAACGTTGTGGTTAACGGTAAACAAATATCGGACGAAGCATATCTTATAAACGACAAAACTTACGTCCCTCTGCGTGCGGTCGGCGAAAGCTTTGGCGCACATGTTTCATGGGACGATGCAAGCGGCACGGCTTACGTGAATCTTTCGGAGGACGATGCGGTGACAAACGTTATTGAAAACGCCAGCGACTCAGTTGTTGCAATCGTGGGCAACTACACCCCCGAATACCTGTCGGCTCAGGCTTCAAGCTATAACACAGGCTACGCTCACGGAACGGGCGTTGTTATAAAAAGCGGCGGTGTAATACTCACAAACGCCCATGTTGTAAAGGATATTCAAAACATAACCGTTATTTTCAGCAGCGGCGAAAGCTATCCCGGAACGGTTCAGAATATTGACGAAAAATCAGACCTCGCCGTGGTAAAAATCAACAAACTCGGTTTAAAGCCCATAACATTCGGAAAAGCAGAGGACATTAAGGTCGGCTCTACGGTTATCGCAATCGGAACTCCCCTTTCCTTAAGCAGGCTTAATTCCGCCTCCAAAGGAATTGTCAGCGGCAAAAACGTAAATATCGGCGAGTATTATTATTTCACTCAGTCCGACGTTTCCATAAACGGCGGCAACTCTGGCGGACCGCTTATAAACCTTAAAGGCGAGCTCATCGGAATCAACTCCAAAAAAAGCTTCGGCATAGGGGTTGAGGGCATGTCGTACTCAATACCCATAGACACCGTAAATTATATTTTACGCGAATTTGAAACAAACAAAGAAGTAATCCGTCCCGAAATAAATGCGGTTTTCACCGAGTCATGGGAGGCAAAGCTTGGGCTTCCCACACCAAAGGGCCTTACCGTAAAATCAAGCGGAACGGAAAACTTAAAACCCGGCGATACCGTAATTTCCGTTAACGGAATCGACGTCCACAGCATAACGGATTTAAACGAGGCGCTGAAAAAAACATATACAAAAAACAGCAGTGTTTCACTGAAGGTTACAAGAGGTTCGGAAACTCTTGACATAAAGGAGGAAATCAAATGAAAAAGGTAATTGCAGCTTTAATGTCCGCCGCCATGCTTTTCGGCGCTGCGGGCACAGTGTACGGTGACGGCAGCGACAAAACAGAGATACGTTTTAAGGTGGGCGACAGTGTTTTAAGCATAAACGGAAAGTCCGTAGAGGTTGAAACTCCTTATGTTGTGGGCGAGGGAACAACCCTTGTTCCGTTAAGAGTTATAACCGAAGCATTCGGCGCCGAGGTTAACTGGGAGGACGCAGAACAGAAAATAACACTCAATTACCCCGACGTAAAAATTATTCTGCAAATCGGAAACGGCACGGCGGTGGTTAACACCCATAACGAAACACTTCTTGCCGCACCTGTTTTGAAAAACGACACCACAATGGTTCCCCTGCGCTTTATATCGGAAACATTCGGAGCGGACGTTTCCTATGACGAAGCGACAGAGGCAATAACCGTTGTAAAAGACGCTGCGGCGGCAGGCTCAACAATAACCGGAATTACCGAGCTTTCACGCATCGGCGACAGCAGCTACGGCTGGTCAATTGACACCCCCGAAGATATGGAGATGACCGACCGCAGCTTCGGCGGAATGTTTACGGTGTTTGAGGGTGCGGACGAAAGCAGCCTCAGCATATCCGTTTTCCCGTTAAATCTTGATTTAAGCTTTGACAAATACTTTTCAAACATGAAAGACTCATATTCCGGCTCAACGCTCATAAGAGCGGACAAAGGCACAACCGAGCGCGGAAACAAGTATATGCACTTTGAGGCAAAGGACTCAGAGGTTTATAATGAATACTACTGCTATTATTTAAGCGATAAGGTAATTGAAATCAGTGCATTTGCCCTCAACAATGCCGACAGCGCAAAAACCATGCTTAACAGCCTTACGGCATCATTTAAAATCGGTTTCGGCGATACTTCCGCAACCTACGATTTATCCGATGTAAAGGACGGAAAGCACAAATACACCAACGAGAAATTCAAGCTTTCTTTTGACCTTCCGTCAAGCTGGGTTTTGGGCAATGACAGTATTGAAAATGAAATTAACTTCACGGAGTTTAAATTTGATTCCGACGAAAGCGTGCTGCTGTCAATATACTCGAAAAACGACAGTACAGACGCAAAATCACTTGCAGAAAAAGATTATGCATACAACACGGATTACCTAAACAAAAGCGCATATGAAAGCGAGCCTGTTGCCGAGTATAAATTAAACGACGCAATAAGCGGTTATAAATATAAGCTTACAAAGAAAACAGGTGTTAAGCCCTATGATGTTTTAACAGATATTTTCTTTGAAGTCGGCGATTATGTTTACAATATTTCGGTACATTCCGCAGATAAACCAAACAGCGATTTAATTGAAATGATTTGCGGTTCACTTACGGCTGAACCTATTGACAAAAATACCGTAGGTGTGCTTTTAAGAAATGACGTTGAAGATGAAGGCGAATACACCTCCTCTGCCGACAGCTGGCTTATCAAACTTCCTATGCTGTGGGACGACAGAACCGTTTCAGACGATGGTGCCTTATATGTCCACAAGGTTACCGGTGCGGCAATTGTTATGTCGGTGACAAATGAAAATGCCTCAGCAAACGATTTGAACAAAGCTATGACAACCCTGTACAACGGCGTTAAAAGCTCAGGCAACAGCATTTTATCCAACATAGAAACAAAAATGATGGGCAATCTTGTAATGTCCACATTCTCCTACACAATGAAAACGGATTCGGAAACTCTCTACTGCACAATGTATGCGGGAATCAAAAACAAGAAATTGTACGCTTTCTCCGTAACCCTTCCGGAAGGCTGCAGCGGCGGTCCCCTTGAGGAGGAAACGCAAAAGATAATCTCGTCATTTGCAATTAAGAAATAAAAAAATCAAAGTTGAACTCAAAAATTTAATCCCCAAAAATATGCACCTCCAAAAGCATCTGACTTTTGGAGGTGCATATTAAAATTCCGGTACAGTGTTTTATCTCTGAACTCTGCCCGAGCCGTCGCCGCCCATTAAAGCTTTAACCTCGTCTACGGAAACTTCGTTGTAGTCACCCTCAACGGTGTGCTTTAAGCACGAAGCCGCAACTGCAAATTCGATTGCGTCCTGAGCGCTGTAACCTTCGGATAATGCGTAGATAAGACCGCCGCCGAAGGAGTCGCCGCCTCCTACTCTGTCAACAATCTGAATCATGTAGGATTTTGAGAAATAATATTCTCCGTCCTTATAAAGCATTGCCGCCCACTTGTTCTGGGAAGCGGAGATGCTTGAACGCAGTGTAATTGCAACGGCAGGAATATTAAATCTGTCGGAAAGTGTCTTTGCAACCTGCTTGTAGCCCTCGTTTGAAAGCTCGCCTGAGGTGATGTCAGTGTTGTCAGCCTTGATGCCAAACACCTTTTCGCTGTCCTCTTCGTTTGCAATTAAAACATCTATATAAGGCATAAGCTCGCCCATAACCTTGCCTGCTTTTTCGCTTGTCCAAAGCTTCTTGCGGAAGTTTAAGTCACAGCTTACCTTAAGTCCCATTTCCTTCGCGGTTTTGCATGCCTCAAGAGTAATCTCGGCGCAGTTGTCGCTGAGCGCCGGTGTGATTCCCGTAAAGTGGAACCAGCAAGCTCCGTCAAAAATCTTTTTCCAGTCAAAATCAGCCTTTTCAGCCATTGAAATTGACGAATACTTTCTGTCATATGTAACCTTTGAGGCTCTCTGTGACGCACCTTTTTCACAGTAGTATGTGCCCACTCTCTCACCGCCGAAGGCAACATTTGAAACGTCAATACCGTGTGCTCTTAAAGTTCTGAGCGCACTCTCCGCAATGTCGTTTTTCGGGAGCTTTGTAACATAAGCCGCGTCTTTTCCGTAGTTTGCAAGAGATACGGCAACATTGGCCTCGCCGCCGCCGTATGTAATTTCAAATTCTGTTGACTGAACAACTCTTTTGTAGCCTACGGGGCTTATTCTTGCCATAATTTCACCGAAGCAAACAAATTTCATCTTATATTCCTCCTAAAGTTTTCCGACAGCAAACAAAATAACGGCAAAATTGACAACAGCCGCAAGGGGGATAAGCAGCGTAAATTTTTTATGCATGGTTTTGTGATGAAAAACATACATGCCCAAAAAGCTGCCTGCGGCACCCATGAAAAACGCCGACAGTATAAGTGTGTTTTCGCTTATACGCCATTGGTTTTTACGGGCACGGCGCTTGTCGGCGCCGTACATCAAAAACGTTATTAAGTTCCAGCCGATTAGTAAAATAATAAAATTTCTCACAAATAAATTATATCACAAATTTAAATATTTGCAATACTTACGTGAGATTTGCGCTAATTTTTGTGTAATAATACACATATTTAAAAAACGGCAATATGCAATACGGCATAATCCACACCGTATTTTCATAGCATATAGTATGAAAAGGCGGTGTGTTTCTTTGAAATCTATAGGTATAATTGCACCCGGTGATAAAAGAATAAATACATACTCAAAGCTTCATTTTATAAAAAACGGCAAACCGGATTTTATATTCAACGAAAAACATCTCGTGTGCTTTGCTGTGGCATATGACAATCAGAATTACAATAAAATTTTCCGCAAAAATTCCGTAACCGCCGCCGTATGTGCCGCCGGCACGATTCTGCCGCAGAAACCGGAAGTTCATATCGCCGACGGCACAGAGTTTTTTAAAAAGCACATGCTGTATTTTATTGCAAAGGCATTCAAGCTTTACGGCTTAAACTCCGAGACTGCCTCCGTCTGTTTTTCCGATGATGAATTTTCCGAAAGCACGGTAAACGTTATATGCCAGTCGTCAAGGCTTTTCCGCTATATAACATTGCAGACCGAAAATCCGGAAAAAGCGGAAGCGGCGGCAAAAAAGCTTTTTTGCGAATACGGCGTTTCGGCAGGAATAATCGGAGAAAACGAAACCGCGCCCTGCGACATATTTGTAACGGTAAACGGCGAACGCTGCTTTGTCCCGTGCAAAGCCGCCGCGGCAATAGGCGCCGGGTGCAGCGTTCCCCTTCCTCCCGAATACAGCATATCGCTGCCGGGAAACGTTCCGTTTTTCGTTCCGCCTCTTGCCCTTGCCGAAGCATTGTGTTATATTAATTATTGACATTTACGGCAAAATAATATATAATGTATTAATATGGTCTGAATACTTTTTGCTCAGATAACGAAAGGAGTCATTTACTATGGCAGCTGCAAAGCAGATTATTTTAACAAGCGAAGGTCTTGAAAAGCTTGAGCTTGAACTGGAGGATTTAAAAACCGTCAAACGCAGAGAGTGTGCGGAAAAAATAAAACAGGCGCTGTCCTTCGGCGATCTTTCCGAAAATTCGGAGTATGATGAGGCAAAAAACGAGCAGGCACAGATTGAATCAAGAATTGTACAGATAGAAGCAATGCTTAAAAACGTAAAAATCATAGATTCCGATGAAGTTTCAACCGACACTGTAACTCTCGGTTCAAACGTTAAGGTTTTCGACGAAGATTTTGACGAGGAGGTTACCTATACTATTGTAGGTTCAACCGAGGCAGACCCCGGTCTTTACAAGATTTCGGACGAATCACCGGTAGGCGCAGCACTTTTGGGCTCAAAAGTGGGCGAAATAGTTGAGGTTGAAGTTCCCCAGGGAATGATCAAGCTTAAGGTACTGGAAATATCAAGGTAGGAGGAAATAACGTGGCAGAACAGACAAAAGATAACGGCGCGGTTCAGGATTTAAACGAAATTTTAAGAGTGCGCCGCGAAAAACTTGCCAATTTAATAGAAAACGGCAAAAATCCTTATGAGATAACCAAATTTGACAGGGAAAACACAACAAAACAGATAGTTGATAATTATGCGGACTTTGAAGGCAAAAACGTTGTAATTGCAGGAAGACTTATGTCCAAGCGCGGCATGGGCAAGGCAAGCTTTTGCGACCTTGCCGACCGTGACGGAAAAATTCAGCTTTATGTAAGAAAAGATGAGGTCGGCGACGATGTGTATGCCGATTTCAAAAAATTCGATGTAGGCGATATCGTAGGTATTTCCGGTGAGGTGTTCACAACTCACAAGGGTGAAATCTCGGTTAAAGTTAAAACCATAAAGCTGCTTACAAAGTCGCTGCAGCCCCTGCCCGAAAAATATCACGGCTTAAAAGACCCCGATTTGCGCTACCGTCAGCGTTATGTTGACCTTATCGTAAACCCCGAGGTTAAAGACACATTTGTTAAGAGAAGCAAGATAATAAGCGCAATCAGAAACTACCTTAATTCAAAGGATTTTCTGGAAGTTGACACACCTATTTTGAACACAATTTCCGGCGGTGCGACGGCGCGTCCGTTCATTACCCATCATAACACGCTGGATATCGACATGTATCTTCGCATTGCGCCCGAGCTTTACTTAAAACGCCTTATCGTAGGCGGCCTTGAACGCGTTTACGAGATGGGCAGAATGTTCAGAAACGAAGGTATGGACACAAAACACAATCCCGAATTTTCAATGATTGAAATGTACCAGGCATACGCAAACTACGAGGATATGATGGACCTTGCGGAAAACCTTATCTGCTATGTTGCAAACGAGGTTTTGGGCACTACCGAAATTACCTACCAGGGACAGGCAGTAAGCCTTAAAGCTCCATGGGAGAGAATTACAATGGTTGACGCCGTTAAAAAGTATGCCGGCGTTGACTTTGATACTGCAAAAAATGACGAGGAAGCAAGAGAGCTTGCAAAATCCGCAGGAGTTCCCGTTGAGCCTGACTGCACATGGGGCAAAGCGTTAAGTGTTGTTTTTGAGGAACGTGTTGAGGATAAGCTTATCCAGCCTACATTTGTTATGCATTACCCTGTCGAGATTTCGCCTTTGGCAAAAAGAATGCCCGAGAACAAGTCAATGACGGAGCGTTTTGAAATATTTATTACCGGCAGAGAGTTCGGTAACGCATTCTCCGAGCTTAACGACCCCATCGACCAGAAACAGCGCTTTGAGGCACAGGTTGCCGCAAGAGAAGCAGGCGACGAGGAAGCCGGCATGATGGATACCGACTATGTTAACGCTCTTGAATACGGTCTGCCCCCGACGGGTGGTATGGGTATCGGCGTCGACAGACTTATTATGCTGCTGACGGACAGCCCCTCTATAAGAGATGTACTGCTGTTCCCGACGATGAAACCGTTGGAGAAGTAAATGGCGTGGTTGTGCGGTTTTGGCAGATTGAAAGTTGAATTTTACGACCGATTTACGACCAAATAAAGAGAACACGCAAAATATAAACATCAAAAGCGGTTAGACTTAAATTGTTTAACCGCTTCAATATTAATGAGGTAAAATGCTACGAAAATTCTCAAACCACTTATTGACGAGTTTAAAACAAGAAAAATCGAAAACGAGAAGTTAAAAGACTCAATACGTCAGGAATTTGAAAGAATAAAATCAGAACGAAAAAGCAAATCTAAAAGTGGACTAAGAAAAATAGGATTTGTAAACAATATTGCTGATAAAATATCAGATTCTAATGATGAAAAAGAGCTTAAAAGATTTGAAGAAAAAAAGAAAAAAGAATTGGAATTTATAAGAAAGCAAAGAGAAAGCAATTACATAGGAAGTATATTTGCATTGCTTGGAATGTTTATTTTGCTTCTTGCCATTATAATCACTATAGGAGCTATTTGCGAAAAAGATACTGCTACAAAAAGCGAAAATAACGCAGTAACAGAGAATATAGCTACACCTGATAAAGAGAAGAAAAATGATGAAGCAAGCGGAAATTTGGATGAAGATACAATATCTGAAGAAAATCAGACAATAAATGAAATCGAAAATAATTCTCAGGAACAGCAAAACATAGAACATACCCCTCCAGCAAGCACTCCAACAAACGAAAAACCTACAAACACGCTCGAAGAAGCACCGACAGTTCAAGAAAGTAATAATGAAGCAGGAACATATCATAATGAACGTATGGTTTGGATTCCAACAAATGGTGGTAACAAATATCACAGCCGACCGGGGTGTTCTAAAATGAAAAATCCCAAAGAGGTTTCTCTTGAACAAGCAGAAAAAAATGGTTATACTCCATGCAAACGATGTAACTAGCGTAGTATTAAATATTATCCCTCATTTTGTGTAAACTTCAAAATGATAATATAAGTAGTTTTTTAAGGAGAGGGAGGTGCGGACAGGGGCAATCCCTCATTTTGTGTAAACCTCAAATTAGACTCCAAAATGATAATATAATCTAAATGTTTTTTTGTGGGCTGAGAGCCGGATTTCGGGCTTTCAGCCCTTAACTGTAATTTAGCATAAAATTGCCGGCATGTCAAGGGCGCCCTCGTAAGAGGGCGTGCATTTCACCCTTGATTTGATGGCTATTTTATGCTACTGCGGCAGTCTGTCGGCAAAGAAAATCTCAAGCTGTGAGTGGATTTGCCCCCAGTCTTTGCGCTTGCCTGTCCACTTCTTCGTAATGTCTATCATTGCAAGATATAGCATTTTTAAAAGGCTGTCATCCGTTGGAAATACGCTTTTATTTTTTGTAACCTTCCGAAGCTGACGGTTAAATCCCTCTATCGCATTCGTTGTGTAAATCAATGTTCTGACCGCCTCCGGATACTTGAAATACGTCGATAAATTAGCCCAATTTGCCCGCCACGAAATAGCTATTTTAGGATATTTGCTGCTCCATTTTTCATCAAAGCTATCAAGCTCCGAAAGTGCAGTTTGTTCGTCAACCGCTGCATAAACCCTCTTCAAATCAGCCATTAAAGCCTTAATATCCTTGTATGATACAA